>JASFFJ010000378.1:0-7588 GCA_050124355.1 Desulfobacterales bacterium
AAAAATAACATTCGTACCGGATCGGGAAAAAGCAGCCCTGTCCGGAATCGGAACTCAGGACATTGCCCAAACCCTTCAATTGGCCAACCAGGGATTGGTCGCGGGGTATATGCAAATTCCCAGAGAGGTCAATCCATTGCCGGTGGTTTTGCAATTACCCATCGACATTCGCAGCTCACCCCGAGTTCTGTCTACCCTTCACATTAAGGGCAGACCGGGGATAATGAAGATTCGAGAAAAATCCGGTCTTCGTGATGCCCCCCAGCCGATTGTTTCTTTGGCCGAACTCGGTGAAATGCAGTGGTCCATGCAAGACAAGGTCATCTACCATAAAAATCTTCGACCACTTGTCTATGTGTTTACAGAAGTGGCCGGAAGACCGCCGGCTGAGATCGTGTTGGATGTCAGTAGCGATATGAATACCAACATGGCCGAAGGCCAACTGCGGCCCCTGAATAAGCGGACCTACTTCAACCTGGGGGGCGGCTTGCCGTGGACGCTGCCCGATGACATAAAGACGGTCTGGAACGGAGAAGGGGAATGGCAAATTACCTTGCGGGTGTTTCGCGATCTCGGAATCGCCTTTGGTGTGGCCCTACTTGGTATATTCTTGGTGTTGCGTATTCAAACCGGGCTTTCGGCAACCACCTTCATCATCATGCTGGCCATCCCGCTGTCCATCATCGGGATCATGCCGGGGTTTTGGCTGCTAAACCAGCTTGGTGAGCGAGTGGTCGACGGATTTTCCAATCCGGTTCTTTTTACAGCCACAGCCATGATCGGGATGATCGCCCTGGCCGGTATCGTGGTTCGCAATTCCCTGATCCTGATCGAATTTATTCACATGGCATTGCGAGAAGACAAAAGTCTACAGGAGGCCTTGCTGATAGCAGGTGCAGTGCGTATGCGTCCCATTTTTCTAACGGCCGGCACCACCTTGCTCGGCAATATGGTGATTACCCTGGATCCGATTTTCAATGGTCTGGCCTGGGCCATCATTTTTGGAATCGCTGCTTCGACCTTGTTGACGTTGTTTGTAATTCCGGTTCTCTACAGCATCGTGTATGCCAATAAAAGGGGGCATGGACTGCCCCCGGGAAGGGATATCCAAGTGTGAAAACAACATTGAAAATATTGGGAATTTGTTTTGCATTGATACTGCTTGGCGCTGTCATGGCTTACCTGGCAGGATTCTTTGATGAAAAAATTCCGATAGATTTCAGCAAAGTGGTGCCGGCATCCGAAACCGGCCGGGCATTTACCGTAAAAGTTTCCAAGGAACCCCTAATTGAGCAGGCAGCCGGCACCCTACGCGCTAAAGTCGAGACGGTTATTTCCTCCCTGATTACCGCGAGGATTTCATCCATTGCGGTGTGGGCCGGCGACGAGGTACAAGCGGGGCAGGTACTGGTGACCCTCGACGCGCGCGAACTCGAGGCCCGGGTCGATCAGGTTCATCAAGCAATGTTAGCCGCCAGCGCACGATTGAAGCAAACAGAAAAGGATCTTTCACGGGTCAAGCGAATTATGCGGGCGGATTCCGGAGCCGTCTCAATGGCCGAGCGCGACCGGGTGCAGACGGCCTTGAATACCGCCCAGGCTGAGCTTACGCGGCTAATGCGCCAAAAAGATGAAACCCAAACTGCACTGAGTTACAGTAAACTGACGGCGCCCATCGCCGGCCGAATTGTCGAACGCCTTGGGGACCCTGGTGATACCGCTATTCAGGGAGAGCCGCTGCTGCGTATGTATGACCCCGCAACTCTGAGGTTGGAGGCCAATGTACGTGAGTCGGTGGCGTCAAAGCTGGCGCAAGGTCAATCCCTCACGGCCGAGATTGATGCACTTAAAAAGAAGTATTCCGTGGTGGTCGATGAAATTGTCCCCTCCGCAGACCCCGGTTCACGTTCGTTTCTCGTCAAGGTGAGCCTGACTGACGGCACGGGTTTGTACCCGGGCATGTTTGGCCGGTTGATGATACCCATTGGGAAAGTCGAAAAGATTTACATCCCGGCAAAGGCAGTCACCCATGTGGGTCAGCTCGACTTTGTCATCGTGGATTCAAAGCAGGGAGCCGTTCGTCGCTATGTGCGTCTGGGAGTATCCGGCCCGGATGATCGTATCGAAATCATCAGTGGTCTGACTGACGGGGAGACGATATTGATCGCTGCGCAGTGATTGTTCCTGACGTGTGAATTCAAATAATGTGTTCAATCTATTTTATAAAAAGATTGAGCGAAGCGAAACGACCCTTCGATATTCTACGGTTCGATATTCGATATTCTGCGGTTCGCTGTTAGGCCTCGTGACTTTTCATAATAGGTATCAATGGCGCGGACGGAGCCCTATCCCAGTTTTGATGCAAAATAGTAATCGATAATGGCACGGCCCAGTTCCGTAGATCTCGTTCCAAGGATCTTTCCGTGAACGCCTAGTATACCAATGCATATTCCACGGGTTCCATCGGGGGCTAAGGCGAATGCGGCCAGCCAGTCGTATTTAAATCGATCCATTTTATCGTTGATGGTGCCGGTTTTGGCACCCAGTTCAAATTTTTTAAATAATTTTTTCCGGCGTAGTCTGCGAAAGGCTTTTCGGCTGGTCCCGTAGCGAACGGCATCCTTCATCAAAGCTTTCAAATTCACCGCTGTCTGGCTATTTATGGCAGTGTTCAGCACACCCGGCACGGCGTTATAGACAGTGTTGCCCGTATCATCTTGAATGGTTTCCACCAGCCATGGTATCGGCATCTCTCCCCCGTTGACTGCGACTGAGGTAAGCAAGGTTGCATGAAGTGGAGAAATAAGTGTTCTTTTGTTAAATCCGGAGGCTATCTCAGCCAGCCCGAAATCATCCGTCGGTACCTCGATGGTGCTTATCTCCAGGGGTAGATCAAATGTAATCAGTTTGTTGAAGAAAAATTTTTCGGCATATCCGGCAAGGACATCATGTCCGAGGTCATATATGCCTAACTTTCCGAACACAGAGTTGTTCGAGAGTGCAAAGGCCTTACGAAAAGTTGTTTGGGTACTGTAAGGTCCCTTGGATTGTTTTAATTGGTTTTTGTAAAGGGTGTGTCTGCGGCCTCTAAAATGTAGCTTTTGGTCCGGGCTGAATCCTGCTGCCTCCAATGCCGCCGCCGCCACCACGATTTTGAACAAACTGGCAGCCGGATAATCCGCCTTGAGGTTCAGATGCCCCGTGCCGCCGTTGGCATCGTAGCCAGCCATGGCGATGATACGGCCGTCATAAGCACTCATCACGACCACTGCCGATTGCAGGGTCCTGGATCGATTCTGCAGCCGGGTGATATAACTTTGAAGCTTTTTATTTAACGTCGTTTTGATCGTATAGCGCCCACCCTCATTTTTGTGGACCATCCGATCAGCCAGTGCCAACGGATCTCCGGAGATATCGGTTAGATAAACTCCAAGATCCCTGCGGGTAAGTGATAAGCGATTGGCATTGAGATCATCTTCCGACGGTAACACTGTTGGACCGTCCCGGTTCAATTTGGCAGAAATTTGGAAATCTGCAAAGAATAAAATCACCAGCACCGTTGTCAGGCCGACTGCGATCGCTAGTAAATACGGTAGTTTTTTCAGATAATGTCTTCGCTTCCGACGTTTTTGAAGCCCTGCCTGGTACTTTCGCCATCTGGCGGGATATTTTGTCTTAAATCTCATTTCAGCTTACAGTGGTCACATTGCTCATTTTTTTGGGGGCGAAACTATACGGCTTCGGCCTATCAGCGTCAAATAAAAATTAAATTTGCATTTTCACCCTTAACATCATATCATGATTTTCTAAGATAAACCTGAAGGTAAAAAATAAAAATGTATTCATCTGATATCAAACTATGCGCCCGACAAATCGTCAAAGAATCTTTAAACCAGATATTGGCAAATACCTACCAGATTCCTACTTTGGAAGAGATGAAACGTTTTTTGAAAAAAAATTTTGACCATTCTTTTGATGAATACATAGTTACCCAAAAAATAAAACGTTCACACCCGGAGTGGAGCAAAGAGCGGGTGGCGGAAGAATTGGATAAAAAAAAAAGGCATTATGAAAATGAATTGCGGGCGAATCTGAGAATTGCCGCGGTAAATACCATTGAAGAAATTGAAAATCTGATAATCAGTCTCAATAATGCCATCCGAGAGTGGAAAATTATGAATCTTTAAGAAACGCGATTGAATTTCGCTACACCGGCGCCACAGATGGGGCATCTATCCGGTGCCTCATCTTCACTGATATACCCGCAGACCTGACAAACATAATAATCGGTCTCACGATCAGAAACCATATCGTTCAAGGCTTTTTTGTAAAGCTCGGCATGGAAGCTTTCAACATCACGGGCCTGGGAAAAAGCTTTTAATGCGGTCTTGCTGCCTTCTTCAGCGGCTTCCTTGATAAGTTTGGGATATTCTTCCACATTGGCCTGAATCTCATTCTGGAAAGCGGTTTCAAGGTTTTCTTCGGTCGATCCGATTTTTCCACGCATCAGCAGCAGGTAGCGGCGCGCATGAACGGATTCTGCATCGGAAACCGCCCGGAACAAGCGGGCTATTTGGGTATAATTTTCCATGTCCGCTTTTCTGGCAAATGTTGCATTACGGATGGCTGCTTTGGATTCGGCGGCAAATGCATAGGCAAGGTTCTTATCCGTTTTGTCGGCCATGAATTGAGGTCCCCTATCTATTGATATGGTTTCGATGGTATTCTGAGATTAAAATAATTTTAACATTTCCTCCACCAGCAGCTTCCATTCGTCGGCAAGGGGTATGTCGGGCCTCTTCCGGCCGGCACGGGTGTACCAATAGTCGGCGTTCCATAAATCACCCTCCTCCCGGTGGAGGTATGCATGGACGGCGCTACCCTCTTTGGTTGGAATGTCCTGGGCGATCGAGTGCGCTCTATCCCAGTTTCCCTTCTTATCCCACCACAGAGAAACAAGTGTCTCGGAAAGCTTAGAGGACGGGCTGTCATTATCGATGCTTTTGAGATATTCCTCAACGTCCATATTATCCCTTTCTGCGCTTATGGATATGTTTGATTATTATCAGCTCCTGATATCATCTTAAAATTACGCTATTCCACATAGAAAATCAACGTTATTGTGTGGCATGAGCATCGTTGCGATAGGCATTGCAAGCGATACCCTCGCAATTGCGCAGTTGGTGGGTGAAATCTTCGTGGCAACCATTTCGACTGTTTCGGTTAAAAATCCATGTTACCCCTATGGGTGAAATAAGGCAGTCCAGACAGTGCAGTATAAAGTAAGGGAAATCAGCTTTTTATAACCATTGAACGTTGAATCTTGAACCATTTAACCTATGAAAATACCCTTCGCTGAGGCATATGTTCCCCTTTCTCATGATGGTACATCTTTCTCGGAAACTTGAGATAGGGGATAATGGCCTCATTTTTCTTTCCGCCGGTTCCATCATAGGTGATGGATACCACCGGCACCCCGGTTTTATTCTCGATTTCTTTTGACATGGCTTCCGTGACAAGTGAAGGGCAGCAAAATGCCGGACTGGTTTGAACGAATAAGGATACATCCGGATAGTGGCGCTTGATATAAAATACTTTCAATATGTTGTCCATGGACTCGCCGGAGTGCTCAATCCTCAGATTGTATTGGGATAAAATTCTTTGGGGTGATTCATTGTAGGCCTGAGGGGATTCTTTCAAAATCCGATTAAAATACGAATAGTAAATTTTTTCCAGACGGATTGCGGTCGCACAGAATGCTTTTGATGACAGCACGTTTAAATAATGCCCTTCGATAAACCATTTTCGTAAATATGGTTTGGCGATCATCTGCACAAAGGAACTGTAGGGGGTCGTGATAACTTCACCGCCCTGTTCTTCAATAAAGTGAATTAGATCCTGGTTGATAACCTCGTTGTCCCGGGCATAGAGATCACCGAAAATGGCCACTTTCGGTCGTGGACGACCGCGATGGAAAACTGACCCGTCACGGATTGTCTCAATACCCTCAAAACGGGACACCACCTCCGCCACAGCCTTTTCTTTGGAGAGGTTACCGGAAAATGCCTCAGCCAGAACGTCCATACCCTCCTTGATAACCCGGTCCGTAGTTCCGCGAACCTCTTCATATGGCCTGATTTTACAGCCGATCCTGCGTACAAGCCCACCCATCATATAGGCCAGGTAAGTATTTAAAGGCAGCTTCAAGGATATGTCGGCAAAAGACAGACTTCCGGTGTAAATCCCGACGTTTTCCATACCCTGACCGTGGGCATCCAAAAGCGTTTTGATATGATGGGGGAACAGGCCGAGATTGCAGGAGATCGTCGATGAAACCATCCACAGGGCTGTTTTGGCCGGGTCGAGCTGATGGGACTCAACATAATCAATAAATTCCTGGGCGATAATATTGAGGGGGATACACTGCCCGGAATTGTATCGCAGACTTTTTTGAATATGGGTCGGCGTTTCTTCCATTAACCTTGCATCGATGCCGACGCGCCGCAGACCGGCGACGACCAGTCTCAAGCTCAGGTTGTCCCAGGCCGGTAAGATCAGTGTTTTATCGGCCACGGTCTTTTCCCTGCACGATATCAGAGCCGGGGTAGTTTTTTTTGGTTTGGTCTTATTGGCAACACGAGAATGGTTTCTGAAATATCGGACAGCCGCCTCGATACGGGTTTCATAGCCGGTGGTGGCATCGTGTTCGTCCAGCTGCAGTATCAGGTATGGTTTGGCATGAGATTCCATGATCTTTTTAAAATATTCGACGACAAAGGAATCCGGGCTGCACTTAAAAGAGGTCATCAGCACGGGATAGGCGCCCTTGGATTTTGCGATGATCTCCGCGGCTTCCATGATATTCGCGGCATAATGCCAGTGCAGCTCGCAGAGAAGCGGCTGAATAGATGCGACGTCCTGCCGACGGTAAGAAAGCATATCCTGATAAAACGCTTTAATACCCAAGGATGCAAATATATCCGGAATGCCTTTGTTCATCTGCGGGCACAGCACGGTATAGGGCCGGCCCAGTAAAACCGTGTGGATATCATTGCCTGTTTCGGTCAGGTGTTTCTTGTACAGTTCCTTTAGTTTCAATTGGCCTGATTTTTTAAATTCCAGAGCGCGGTCATAAGCCGCGGACACTTCCAAGAAGCCGATGGTTTTTTTTGAGATGGATTTGAGCATCCGATACAGCTCAACCTTGGTGTGAAAACTGCTGTAAAGATAGTTCAACAGGGGCATCAGTAGTTTATGGGCGCTGCTGCTGATATCCGTCAACCGGCCGGCGGCCGCTGCGATGACGGAAGGAGAAAACTGGGTGTAATAACAATAATGCCGGCGCACGCCTTTTTCGGCTACTTTTTTTTCAAAATAAAAAGGCATAAAAATAAAATCCACACCCTGATTGCCGGCCGGATTCGTCAGAAGATGTTTGATATGCCCGTGCAAGGCGGTCAGGGGTGCGCAAAATTCTGCAGCTGCGATTTGCTTGCCTACCTTTATGGTGCTACTGCATTTTTCGCTGGTTACTGTCTCTATGCCCAGCAAATCAAAAAATTTTTGCCACAACACCAGGTCTTCATAC
>JASFFJ010000379.1:0-7580 GCA_050124355.1 Desulfobacterales bacterium
ATTTCAAAGTATTGTCCGACGATGAGATTGCCGATATCCACTATGCCAGCCTTGAAATACTCGAAAAAACCGGTGTATATGTGGAAGATGATGATGCCATTAATCTCTTCCATTCCATCGGCTGTCGGGTCGATAACGATAAAAAAATTGTCAAAATCCCTCACTACCTTGTAGAAAAATCCATCCAAACAGCACCGTCCAGAATTGTGCTGGGGGCACGCAACCATGACAAAAGCTACATCATGGAAGGTAGAAGAGTGACCTTTACCTCTTTTGGCGAAGGTGTCAGCGTTGTCGATATCAATACTGGTGAAATCAGGGACTCGACCAAAAAGGACCTGGCAGCAGGCGCAAGATTAATGGATGCACTGGATGCCTATGGCGTTTGTCATCGTCCTGTTTCTTCACTGGATGTAGATCCCGTGGCCTATACGCTCCACAATTATGAAGCGCTTGTGAATAACACAGACAAGCCGGTTAGCCTCGGACCTGGCGACGGCAGGTGTCTGGAAAAAATCTATCAAATGTCGGCCATCATTGCCGGTGGCGAAGACACCTTGGTTGATAATCCCCTGATATGCGCTTCAACCTGCCCGGTAACTCCGTTACGCCTGGTCAAACATTGCTGCGAAATCGGCATGAAAGCTGCCGAACTCAGTATTCCGGTGCGTTTTACAACGATGGCGCTGGCAGGCGCTACCAGTCCCGTTACCTTGGCAGGCACTCAGGCTGTTCAAAATGCCGAATTTCTGGCCTGTGTCGTGATGCATCAGGCTGTTCGACCAGGAGCACCTGTGATTTGCAGCAGTTCAACGACGTCGATGGATCTAAAAAGCGCCGAAGCTGCGGTGGGGTCACCGGAAATGGCGTTATTTGCGGCTATGAACGCCCAAATGGCTCAATTTTACAAAATACCTTCCTGGAGCGGCGGAACGTAGACGGATAGTATTATCGCCGGTAGCGCACAAGCCGGTCACGAAAAAACTCTAACAGCTCTCATTGCGGCAATGTCAGGGAACAATGTCTTATACGGAGCAGGAATGTTAGAGTGTGGCATGGTTGTGGATTTTCCCCAATTGTTATTGGATAGCGACATCATAGATATGATAAAGTATTTTCTGGGCGGGGTCGATGTCAGTGATGAGACATTGTGCGTGGATGAAATCAGGGAAGGAGGCCATATGTCCGATTTTTTAATGTCTCCTCTGACCTTGAAATATATGCGAGCACAAAGCAGACCGCAATTTTTTGGACGCATGAATCGAACTACCTGGAAAGATGCCGGGAAACCAGATCCCTATGATTTGGCCAAAGAAAAGGTAAAGGATATATTGGTCAACCATCAACCGTCATCTCTTTCTGATTCCGTGGCCGGTGATTTAAGAAGGTTTGTGGCTGAAGTGGAAAAAGAATGGGGTGTTGAACCGTCAAATCCCGACTTTGACCCGGCCAGCCTGGTAACAGATGACTGAACAAACTCTTTAATTTTGTTAGGTATCTGCTTTACCTTCGAGCCAGATCGAAGCCACCTGATCGACTATCTGATCTGCCCAGCGATGCAAGGTTTTGGTTTAAGACCGTATCAGAGTTCGTCTTGCTATTATCAAGTACTCCCAATACACCGCCTTGCAAATTCTTGACCCTTGGTGAAAACGCCGTATTATTGGCAGCCGGGCCACTGGTTGGATTGTATACTACCAAGCTCATTTTTTATTCCTTTGATTGGGACTCTCCGCCGCAAAAACGGTAACCGTGCTGACGGACCGTTCAAATCCCCGTTGTGCATGAAGTGGCTGCCAGCCGGTGTTTTCATTTTCAGCGATACAGTAAGTGTATTTACCGGGGTGACCCAAGGTGGCACGGTCGATTCACGGGTCCCGCCGGCATTGATCAGAATAAGGCGCAATGCCCTCCCAATAGGAAAAGGATATTGTTGACAACAATACCCGCTTCAGCTATCAGGAGGGTTATTGTTTGGGTTAACGGGAATCGTTTTAGCCAGTTTGATTTACTGATATGGCATAATGTCGAAGGTACAAGGGTAAATCTTATGAAAATGGTTGTTTTGGATGGTTACACCCTGAACCCCGGCGATAACCCTTGGGACCGCCTGTACGAGCTGGGCGAACTGGTAGTGTATGAGCGCTCCGCTGACGCGGAAGTTATCAGTAGATGCCAAGGCGCTGAAATCATTTTGACCAACAAGGTCCGAATCACCGAAGAGGTCATCACCAATACCCCAAGTCTGGGTATGATCGCCGTAACTGCCACCGGTTATGATTGTGTAGATACAAAGGCAGCGTCAGACTCTAATATAATAGTATGCAACGTGCCGGTTTACGGGACAGATTCGGTCGCACAGATGGTGTTTGCCCTACTGCTGGAGATGACCCGCCAACCAGCACTGCATAATGCGGCAGTCAAAGAAGGGGAATGGTCCAAACAACCCGACTGGTCTTTTTGGAAAACGCCTCTTGTGGAGTTAACCGGAAAAACCATGGGGATCATTGGATTTGGTCGGATCGGCCGTCGAGTTGCTCAATTGGCGCGCGCCTTTGGGATGTCGGTACTGGCCAATGATATTCAGCCGCATTCTCCCCCCGAATATCAACCCTTTGCATGGGCAAGCGTCGATGAAATTTTTATTCAAGCCGATGTTATCAGCCTCCATGCATTTCAAACTCCGGATAATGAGGGCTTCATTAACCGCAGGTTGCTAAAAATGATGAAAAAAAGCGCGTATCTTATAAATACCTCAAGAGGCGGCCTGATAAACGAAACCGACTTGACCGAGGCCTTAAACCAAAATTGGCTGGCCGGTGCGGCCTTGGATGTGGTTTCGAAAGAACCGATTAATAAAGACAACCCGCTTTTAAGTGCCAAAAACATCATCCTTACTCCCCATATTTCATGGGCGACCAAAGAGGCGCGAAAACGGCTTATGGACACCACAACAGAAAACATTAAGGCTTATTTAGCTGGGCACAATCAAAACGTGGTAACTTAATACCTGAATTTTGCATGAAAATTAATGTGAAGTTTGAAAAATATTTAATAACAATAGTTTGTGAGAATTTGAGAAGTAGAGAAAAATACTCAATCGGTAAAAAGGACAATGGTCGACTTTGTCTTATTAATTTTCACCCTTCGGGCGAGCCGGAGGCTTCCATATGCTGCGTTGCTAAGGGTTCGAAGTAAACCACTACGACGTCACCCTTAGACGCCTTGCCTATGAAACCCTCCGACTTGTGCAAAATCCAGGTAAAAACGGTCAACGGCCGAACATCAACCGCATAAAGACAAGGAGGAATACTGATGAACAGCAAGACCACAAAAATTGCAAATGTTAAACGAAAGCCTTTCCCTATCATTGCCTTTGGGTGGGTTGTGATCGCCTTACTGCTCACTCTGTCGATGCCTTTTGACGCCAAGGCTCAGCAAACGTACGAGTTCAAGATGGCGCACGCAGAAGCCATCGGATCACCGATTACGAATGCGTTTGAGAAATGGGGCGAGATTCTGGAAAAACGATCCGACGGACGGATTAAAGTCAAGCATTTTCCGGCAGGACAGCTGGGCAACTATACCCAATTGATTGAGGGAAATCGTTTGGGAACCATACAGGCAACAGCGGGTGGCCCCGACACTGAACAATCGCTCGCTCCTGAAATTGCGATTACAGGTCTGGGTTTCATCTTCAAAGACGAAGCCCATGTCGACAGTATCCTGCAGGGAGACATCGGAAAGGAGATATCGGAAATCGCGCGAAAGAAAACCGGCGTTGAATTCGTTGCCTATGGGGAGGTTGGCTTTCGCCATCTGCTGGCAAATAGACCCATTGCCAATCTCGCTGAGCTCAAAGGGCTAAAACTCCGCGTACCGGAATTGAAGCTCTGGGTTGATTTCTGGAAAGCGCTGGGTGCCAACCCGACGCCCCTTGCATATGCCGAGCAGTACAATGCCCTTTCCACCGGTATTATTGATGGCCTTGAAGCAGATTTTTTTTCTATCGACGGTTTCAAATGGTATGAAAAGGCAAAATACCTGACCCTCACCTACCACTGGTTTTTACCCAAGGCCATCCGTGTTAACGCCAAATGGTTAGACAGTCTACCGGATGATTTGCAAAAGATGGTGCGTGACACCGCCAAAGAAGTTTTCGCCGAACAACGCCAAATTAGTCGGGCCAAAACAGCAGACGCCCTGAAAGTGTTAGAAGGTCACGGCGTAGAGGTACTCCAGGTTACCGATCCGGAAAATTGGAAGACTGCGACGGCGTCACTTTATGACGCCTATGTTAAAGAAAATCCCGCGGCTGGACCGATGATAAAAAAATTCAATGAGTTACGGTAACCTTTTGCGCGTGGCACCTATCAGGGGGGGATAGCGATTCTGCATCATGGCTTCGTCTCTTCCCCCCCGCTTTGATGCAATCCAAACTGATTTTAATGAGGGCTGAACTGAAAGCAATACATCGAGAGAAGGCATATGCCTCCTCGCATCCAAACAATAGGTTCAAGCGGGGAGTACAAACAGCGCTGTTACGGTTTGATGGAACCATGGAACTGATCTGCATCAGCCTGATCCTAACGACAATTGTGGTCACGCTGGCACAGGTCTTTTTTCGTTATGTACTGAATGCTTCCTTGAGCTGGCCGGAAGAGTTGGCTCGGTGGGCATTCGTCTGGACGGTCTTTTTGGGGATGGCGATGGGTGTTCAGCGCAACTCTCATATTGCGATCGACCTGTTGCGCCGCAAACTCAGCGACCGTTGGCAGTCGATTCATACGATTTGCATGCAAATAGTGATCTGTACGACCAGCATCGCATTGTTGCGGCACGGTTGGAGTCTGGCCAGCAATGCCTCCTATGTTTCTCCGGCATTGGAGTGGCATTTTCGTTATCTATACTCAGCCGTTCCCTGTGGCGCTGCGCTTAATCTGTTCTACCTGGCCCATCAACGTATTCCCGGCATTAAATATCCGATTAATGCTGTCGTCACCTTCATCATGGGGGGCGCCCTTTACCTTATCGTGGGGTATTTGAGCAAAGGATTTCTGACAGGTATCCAGTCATCGCCGATACTCTTAATCTCCATGCTCACGCTGATTTTGCTTGGAATGCCGATCGGATTCGTCTTGACGTTAAGCACCATCCTGGCGATATCACCCCAGGACGACCTGATGATGCTCATCGTGCCGCAGAGTCTCACCTCGGCATTAGATTCCTTTATCCTTTTGGCAATCCCTTTTTTCATCTTATCAGGTGGTATCATGAATATCACTGGAATCACCGATCGCCTGATAAGACTCGCTACCTCGCTCGTCGGCCACTTACGAGGCGGGTTGGGTCAAGTCAACATCGTCACCAGCGTTATGATGGGCGGTCTTACAGGTTCTTCCATTGCAGATGCGGCGGCCACCACCAAAACGATCGTCCCCGCGATGAAGCAACGTGGCTACCATCGTGACTTTAGCTGTGCCGTAACAAGCGTTTCAAGCATATTGGCCAACTTGATTCCGCCCAGTATGAGCTTAATCCTTTATGGCGCGCTTGCATCGGTATCGGTTGGCGCGCTATTCATGGCGACCATTTTGCCGGGATTGTTGGTCGCGGTTGCCTTGATGGTAACGGTATTCATCGTTTCCATCCGGAAAGGGTACGGACGGGATATTGCACGGGTCACCCTGCAGGAGCGGATGACCGCCTTCTATAAGGCACTTCCAGCTTTATTTCTTCCGGTCGGGATCGTGGGTGGCGTGCGATTCGGCATTTTTACGGCCACCGAAGCCGGGGCCATGGCGTTTTTATACAGTCTAGCAATCGGATTTCTGTTCTACCGTCAGGTGAATCTGCGCGCTTTGGTAGATTCGGTGAGAGAGTCATTGCAAGATATCATCGCGGTCATGTTTATTGTTGCCGCTGCCTCGCCTTTTTCATGGGTATTGGTGACGGATCAAGCGCCGCAAAAGATTGCGGCCGGTCTGGGTGAAATAGCCTCCGAACCGATTGTGCTATTAATACTGTTGAACGTTTTTCTTTTGCTTGTGGGACTCATCATGGAATTGGTAGCTGCAATGGTCATCTTGGTGCCGATCCTTATCCCGATTATCACGGCCAGCGGCATCGATCCCATTCATTTTGGAATAGTGCTGGTCATGAACCTGGTGCTGGGAGCCTTGACCCCCCCCATGGGCATGCTGGTTTTTACCACAGCACGCATCGCCCGTGCGAGCGTTACCGGCGTGTTCTACGCCGCGCTGCCTTTTCTCCTGAGCATTATCTTGGTCTTGTGCGTGGTAACCTATTTTCCAGCATTGAGCCTCATTTTGACGCACTGGATCGGACCCTGAACCGGACAAACTTGGGATGGTGAACATCATACGTTCTAATGCAATGTTTCTTTTGACAATTGATCCCACTTTTATTCCTCATAAATTTGGGATTTTAGATTTTGGATTTATGGTATTCTGTCAATTTAATAAAAACAGACAGAGCGCAGCGATACAACAAATCCGAAATCCAAAATCCAAAATTACTCCAAAAGTTGGTTTAAAGGCGTCGTTGTGAATGATCTTCATCACCTCAGGACACAGTCATCGGAAAGATATAAGAACCATGACATGTTTTTCTTTTGAAACGGAGGGCATTGCGCTTCCTCAGGGCGCATGGGCTAAAACGCATCGCCGATCGTTGTGCTGGCAGGGAAAAGAACTTTTGGCATGTACCCAAGGTGAGTTTCGACCGTATCTTTACCCTGTCTTTTCACCGGCCGGTTTTATGGTAACAACCGAAAGCCCTGCCGATCACCCCCATCATAACTCACTTTGGTTCGGAACTGATCACCTGCATGTTCGCATGCCTGTTTCCGGAGCCCATTATGAAGAATATACCTATTGTTTCTATGTGAACCAGACTTTCCAGGGCCGGAGTCCCGGGCGCATTCTGGAAACAGCGATTGAAGGCACCGAAAAGAGTTCGACTCATTATGGTATTGTGCAGACCAATGAATGGAGAGGACCTGCCGAGTGGGCGGCCGATAATGGGCGGGTGGTAGCCAAGGAAATTCGGTCGTTCGATATAAAGCCAGGTGAGCAATGGCATGTCATCGATATTCAATCTCAACTGCTGCCGACCGAATGGGATGTCACTATTGGTCCGACGCGGCATGCCTATTTCAACGTGCGCGTTTCGGAATCGATGCGGGTAAACCGCGGGGGCACCCTAACCGATGCCGAAGGTCATTTTGGTGGGAATGCGATCACCGGATCTGGATCTGACTGGGTAGATTATTCGGGCCCTGTCAGCAGCAAAAATACAGCCGGCATTTCAATCTTTCCATATCCGGATTCGAAAGGGACTTGGGTTGCGTATGATTGGGGGATTTTCACGGCAAATCCATTCTCCACAACCCAAAAACTGTTGCGAGTGGGTGAATGCCTGACGTTGAAATATCGTCTAATCGTCCATGACGGGGATGAAAAAGCAGTCAATATTTCCAATTTGTATGATAATTTTCTAAATGAAATCGAATTTGGATAAAAATTATGCTAATTGAGGTTAAAAAATGCAAATTGCAC
>JASFFJ010000380.1:0-7573 GCA_050124355.1 Desulfobacterales bacterium
CTTGATCCGGCATCCAGAACGTGTTGATATTACTGGATTCCGGCTTTCGCCGGAATGACGCTAACGCGTAAAAATTGGCTTTTTACGAGTTTGTCAAATTTAAGTCTAAAAAACGAGACGATTATTAGCATACAGACTCAATTGTCAGGCGTTCACCGTGGTACGACCCTATTTCCTGAAATTTCCTTCGATAAATGGCCCATTTATTAATGACATTATTAAACGGGCAATGAAACAGGAAGCACTTGTCTGATGCCGGTTCCGGATCAGCTCCGGGATGATGAATCCGGCATCCCGGCTGTTTACCTGGATTCTGGCGTTCGCCAGAATGACATTGGTTTAGGTATTTAATCGCCGGAGTTATATTTTGTTCCCTTCCTCCTCAGCCCGCTATTTTTTTTTTAATCCTTCCGTCCAGCCAAAGTTTAGGGATCATGGATTCTTCAAATCGCAATTGCGTTAGCCCACTCTCTTAGCCGGGACCGGTGGGGTAGAAATTTCTTGAATCAGCCGCAGCAGATCTTCGCAGGGGATCGGTTTTTTGACAACCCGATCGATGCCGGCTTCGCTGAGTTTTTTCGGATCCAGCTCTTTTTCCAAGCCGGTGTAGAGCAGAAACGGAATTTTCGGTTTGCCTCTCCGCTGACAATAGGCCATCACTTCTTTGCCGACTTGCAAGCCGTTGATATCATCCATGCTCAAATCACAGAGAATGGCATCGAAGTCGTCCTGTTGAATCGCTTTCAGACCTGACTCGGCGGTTAAGGCGGTGGCGAGGTCTATTTCCGTATCTTCGAAGAACATCTCCATCATTTTCAAAATATTGATCTCATCGTCAATAACGAGAAAATTTAATTTGTGGCCTTCAATCGGCACCCGTTTTTGGCTTTCTTTCACATCCGGTTGAGTGGCCAGCGGCAGGATAACGGTAAATGACGTGCCCTGCCCGGGAATGCTATTTACTAACATTTCGCCCCGATGTTTTTTTACAATCCCATAGCAGGAAGATAGGCCCAGTCCACTGGATTTGGATCCCTTGGTCGTGAAGAAGGGCTCGAAGATTCGCTGAAAATGCGCTTCGGGTATACCAGGCCCGCTATCCGAGACCGTCAGGTGGACGTGGCCATTTTGACGCGCGACGGAAATAGTTAAAAAACCGCCGTGAGGCATGGCTTCCAATCCATTTTTAATTAAATTTACCATGACTTCGTATATTTCAGAGGGCTGTCCCTGTACGAAGAGTTTTCCGCCTTTGATGTAGTTAATGCGATACTTGCGCGGAACGGAAGGGTCTTTCCAAAAAAGGGTTTCGGTCAGTTCCACGGCTTCCTTGATGAGCGCATCCAGGTCGAATATGTGTGCTTCGCCCATCTGTTCGGTTTTTACGAGGGTAAAATCTTTAATTCGTCGGACAACATCGGCACCCCGCCGGGAAGCGTTCAGTATATTACTAATGGCCTCGCGGGATTCTCTAATTTTACCCGATTCCAGTTTGGCCAGGGCCGCTTCAGCCCCGCCCATGATCATTTGCAGCAAGTTATTAAAATTGTGCGCCACACCGCTGGCCATCTCGCCGACTGCTGACAAGCGTTCGGTTTTAATCAGAGCCTCTTCCATTTTTTTGCGGACACTGAGATTGCGCGCCACACTCAATACGGCCGGCTTTCCCCTGAATTGAATTTTTCTGGCATTAAACTCAAATGGCATCGCGACACCCCTTTTGATCACCAAATCAAGTTCAAACTGAATCGTCCGACCCTGCTGAATTTGCTCGCCGATATCGGACAAAACCCCCAGTTGAGCCGGTTGAATGAGGTCTTTGACGGCCATTTGAAGCAGCTGATCGCGTGGATATCCGAAACATTCGCAGGCCACATCGTTGACTTCTAGAAATCTTCCCTTCTGATCATTGATAAAGACCGGGTCGCTGACACCCTTAAAAAGTTCTTTATACCGCGAAAGCGCTTCAACTTGTTTGCGTTGAGTGACATCCCGTACGAGGGCCACGAAACACTGTTTTCGTTGAAATCTGGCCAGTGTGCCCGTCACTTCGGCATCCACAACCCGGCCGTTTTTCTTTACGAAACGACGCTCTTGAATGTGGACGATGCCGTCATCAACGGCTTTGCGGATATTTTCAGGTATGTCGCGGGCATCCTGCTCAAGAATGTCATCTACTTTCATGGATAGAAGCTCCCGGCGTGAATAACCGAGCCATTCCACGGTGAAGGGATTGCAATCCATTATCTGGCGTGTATCGATATCGACAATATAGATAGACTCCGGCGCATTCTCAAATATGGCTCGAAAGTTTGATTCGGATATCTTGATTTGCTCAAGGGTTTGCTCGAATTCCGCACTGGCTTCCTTGAGCAGGTTCGTCAGAATATCGGATTTTCTCTCCGATACCTCAAGCAACTCTTCCAACTCCTTGATTCGATCGAGATTGTTATTCGTCCTGTTCATCGTTCACACCAGAGTTTCGTAAACAAGATAGGATTCATATAGGATATTTTCTCAAGTCAGGTAACGCCTGCGGCGCAACCTGACCTACGAGGTCTCTTCCAACTCTTTGATTCGATCTAATTGGCTTATGCTACTGTCCATGACTTAAATTCCAACTGGGATGATGAAATTCATCTATCACTTGATGCATATATTCCTAACTTTTTACACCATTTTTGTTCCGATAATCTGGTTTCAGGTGTCAGGTGTCAGTAAAGGTAGACACATTCGAATATCCTGAACACTGACACCTGAAACCTGGCACCCAATAAGAGGAGTAACAATAGGAAAAACGTTACGGCTCTCCATTATGCGCATTTTCACGATATTAGATGCCAACGACAGATATGGTCGCCGTTTCATTGTGTAGTAAACTCGGATGGTCGCAGCTGATTCGTGAATATTCGCCATAGGTATAAAACCCCAAAACGGGAATCTCATCGCCAAATATCTTCCGAACGCGATCCAATTCCTCCTGAGTCCGCTGTCCCAGAACAATCTTGCGGGCCATGCATGAATAAAAAAAGACCATCACCGGGGATGCCTCCCCCAGATCGACGCCGGCCAATCGGGCGGCCTCGGTGGTGGCTGCCAATATTGAATTGCTATCTCCGCAGGTAAAATGGACCACAGCGCCTTGCGGGATTTCACCGGCAAACTGGATTGATCCACGCTGCCGGTCAACCGACATGGTTGCTCGTAAAAGGTAGTAATCTTGATGATCGTCGTCCAGACATCGGCCGACGAGACCTAAGGGGTATTCAACGCCAACCGCCGGCAGGTTTTCAGCATGTTTGCCCAGAAAACGTTCATAGACTTGCAATGCCGGCTCCCCGTTTAATTCATAAAGAATGTTGCCGGAGGCCCGGGTAACCTTTTTGGCCAACCCGATCGGTGACCATCCGCTCCGAACCCCCGTTCCTAGATTAAATTTACCCGAAAAGCCGATGGCCACAGCGGCATCTGTCAACAATTTCCGGCCGGCAAACTGCCAGGTGCGACGAAATTTCCCGCTATCACCGGCGGTACCGCCGGCTATCGGTACCCTTTCACCTAATACCGACGTTATCCCCCGCAGGATCGCGCATCCGTTTCCCGAAATACCGTCTGAGAAAAGCTGCATGTATTGAGTTGTTGGTGCCAACCTGTCGGCCAACCGCTTGCCGGCCAGCTCGAAATTTTGACTGAGATTTTCGACATCGGCGATCGAAAATTCAATTTGATCCGAAACAATACCACCGAGGACTGCCGATCCCTTGTGGTAGCCATCAGAAGACATCTCACCGGCAGTAGTACAGCCAATAATATTGTGGGTGCCAGCCGTTTGATTGACACCTTCCAACAGGTCTTCTAGTCCCGTTTTGGGGGCACAAAAAAGCCAGCAGGCGCCCGGGGATTGACCGAGCTTCCGTTGCAAGGCCTGTCCAAGTTTTTGCCCTAAGTCGTGCGAATAATTTTCATCCGACGATACGGTTGCCGCCTTGAACATCTAAATATCTCTCCTTAGATGGTGCATTAGTTGAATAGTTTACTGGTTGAATGGGTGATTGGGTAAGTTATGATTATAATTTCAGGATGTAAGAATATTTGAAACATAAGTGTCCAATTGTTTTGCATATATGGGATAGATCCAAATTTACAACCACTTAACCAATCAACTAATCAACGATATCTCGATTTAATAAAATTATGAGAATCTATTTATTGAAAAGTTAATATCCGTCAGGCTCAATAAAAAAAATATTAAAATGGTAGAGCGAAGCGATTCAACAAATCTTCAATCTTCAATCGTCAATATTCAATTCCGGCTTGTCCGGGTCAGGAGCTCCCGCCAGATTCGGCAACAAGAAGCAACAGATCCGGAAAGGCAATTTCAGACCAGGCAGCCACGTTTATTTTTTGGCCGTCCAAATACGCAGATTTCAAGCTCGGCCAGAAATCTGACGGCCGGCTGCCAAAAAAGTCCTCCAGTTGTTCTTTTTTAATCAGTACACCTTGTTTGAGGAAGATCGGTCCAAGATCGTTGACCAGTAAATTGAAAAGCTTCACGACGACATGACCTTCTTGACTCAAGGCGTGTTGACCATCGCTCCTGCAAGAGATGGATCCGCGAAAAGCAGCCAATTGACCGCCCCGTCGAAGCGTCGCGCCGGCCAAACCGGGCATCGCTCCTGAAAGCGCCAGGACAGACCCATCGTTAATACGGGCGGTATCGATATCGTCAACTGGTTTAGCATCCAGGAATATGGTTTTTATCCGGTCTTCAACATAATTGTCATCCATGCCAAGGGTATGGTTAAGCATCGTTTTGACACTGCAGCCCACCGGTGTTTCAACCATAAACCCTTGTCGCAAGAGGAAAAAAAAGAAATGGAGATTGTCACCTGCGACGTTTAAATTTAGTTTTCCAACCCGTTGATTTTCCACAGTTGATCCTTTGCAATGAAATCAATTAAAGAATCCAGGCCCAAAGAACCTGGCTTTGGTTTAGCCCCTGGAAGGAGGCTCTATATGACTCTGCTCTGCTCAACATGCTTATGGAGTGTTGGAGTAATGGAGTATTGGGTAAACTAAAACCCAACACCGATCTTCTGCATCTTTTAACAGAAGACATTGAGAATCACTGTTGCATAGAGTTTATGAGCGATAGATCATCACTCCAGTACTCCAATACCCCATTACTCCTTGAAACTATTACCGGCAGAGCCGATTATCTCTGACATGGCCCAGCTTCCAGTCCGTAAGGCTTACAGCCCGGAGGAAGGACCAGGAATTCTAAGTTTGAATAAAAAAGTTGCTTTTTTTCTCCTCGTAATATCAAGCAGCAAAAAGGGAGCCCTGACTTCGGACTCCCTTATCTTCAACATAAGATGTTGCTCCGCTTAGTAGCTATGGACCTGATCCAGTTCCTCGTCCGATACCTGGAAAGTGATGTTATGCGGGCCCAGTGGCTCTTTCTTAAAATAATCCGGCAGCCGGTCATCTTTCTTGGTAAATCCCGCCGCGGCGTTGAATTCCCTCTCGTTTTTGAGAATGGATTTTCCCAGTTCGGTGACATCGTCCGCCGTTAAGCTGGCGCCGGTAAAGCCGTTGATGACATCGATCAGGGCCTGAAAGGTTTCCGGCTGGTCCAACAACGGAAAGGCGATGAACAGACACATGCCGGTTGAGTCGATGGCTGCCGTCGCAATTTGAAGATTTTTTGACAGCTCGGCCTGGCCTTCCGGCGAGAGGGGATCCGTTTTACCACCGGTTCCCATGATGTTCGAGCCCACGGCATAGCCGGCGGTGTGATCCGCCCCCATGGTAGTGGTGGCATACGTCACCCCGATGCCCATAATCCCGCGGGGATCATAGGCCGGCATGGCCTGACCCTTGACCACCGGGACTCGCTCAACGCCGAAAACCTTTCCGGCGACGGCCGCCCCACTGCCCAGAATTTTTCCCATCGGTGTGCCGGCACCCACTTCTTTCACCAGCTTGATTGCAGCTTCAGCATCGCCAAATTCGGCAACTCCGCCCTCCATGGCCACAGCAATGGTGGCGCCCATTTCGATGGTATCCAGGCCGAAATCATCGTCGAGCCGGTCAAGCTGGGCGATGGCATCCAAATCATCGATGCCGCAGTTGCCCCCATGGGCCCAAACGGTTTCGTACTCGACCTGTTTGGTCAGATAATTGCCGTCTTTGTCATAAAAAGTGCCAGAGCAACGAATGACACAGCCGCGGTGACAGCCATGGGTGGCAGACCCTTCTCCGCCCCGCGCATTCTCAGTTTCGGCCTGGGTTTCACCACTGATCTTCTCACATCCGTCAAACTGACCCCATTGAAAATTTTTAGTGGGGTAGGCGCCGGCTTCGTTGATGACGTTGGTCAGCACATTGGTGCCATAGGCGGGCATTCCTTCACCGGAGACCGGATGTTTTCTTAAACCGGCCACAAACTCCTTGTTGGCGGCTTTGAACGCGTCCGGATTGGCCGGTGAGCGTACTTTGCAACCGGCATCATCAACAACAATTACCTTGACCCCTTTGGAACCCATGACGGCACCGACTCCGCCGCGTCCGGCGTGACGGGTGGGCCGTAGTTCCATATCGGAAAAGGCCACCGAGGCGCCTGCCAGCTTTTGCTCACCGGCCTGACCGATGGAGATAACGCCGATTTTCTCACCGTACTCGGCTTTCATTTTATCGACCACATCGTAGTTTCCCAGCATGCACAGGCTGTTGTCTTCTGAGATCTTCACACCATCTTTGTTGATGAATACCTTATAAAGGGTGTCTGGTTTAGGCTTGCCTTCCAAAACGATGGCGGCATACCCCAGTCGACCCAACATCTGGGAGGGCTGCCCGCCGGCATTGGCCTCCTTGATGCCTCCGGTCAGTGGGCTTTTACAACCGACGGAGATACGACCGGACATGGCCGCTGCGGAACCGCTGAGCAGCCCTGGCGCGATGATCAGTTTGTTGTCTTCGCCCAGGGGATGACATGTCGGCGGGACCTCTTTGGATACGATGGCCGATGTGAGACCTCGGCCTCCCAAGCCGGCGTAGTCGCCCAAAGGTTCAGTTTTGAATTCAGGGCCGCCATCGGCCCCTACATTGATTCTCAGTATTTTGTCCATAGTCATTCCTCCCATTTTCTTAACGGTTAATTGATGTGGTTGGGGCGAATTCAGTGACCAATCTTAACCTCTGAACCTCGCCTCTTCGAAAATTCTTCTCAGAGAAACCCCATTTTCCAAAACCTTCGCCTTAAAATCAAAACCATCGGAATGATGCCGATCACCTCGTTGCCGATGTCAACGATTTTATAATTTATCAGACTGCTTCCCCAATAATAACCCGCAGCAAATTGGGAATCGATGGATCCGATGTTCCGGCGCCATACCCGATCTGCTCAACCGACATGGCCGGCAGTGGTCCAAAATTTGAGGCAAGCGTCGTTAGAATAGCGGCACCGGTCGGTGTCAACAACTCCCCTTTTATTCCGGTGGAATAAACCGGCTTGCCTTTCAACAGCTCGGCGGTGGCCGGTGCCGGCACCGGTAGCGTGCCGTGGGCACAC
>JASFFJ010000381.1:0-7570 GCA_050124355.1 Desulfobacterales bacterium
TGAAAGAAAAAGAGTATGCCATTAAAAAGGACTATCAAAATTTTCTGCCAGCAATACAGGCCGATGCAGATATGCTTTACCAGTCCTTTCTAAATATCTTCCTCAATGCCATGCAGTCGATGCCCAATGGGGGGAAAATTGAGGTTGCTATTCGTTCTAATGGTAAGATGATATCCATCAACTTCTGCGATGAAGGTCAAGGTATTGCCGAAGATATTCTAGAAAAGATATGGGATCCATTTTTTACTACAAAGGAGATGGGTACCGGTTTGGGGCTTGGTATGGTAAAAAATATCATTGAATCCCATGGCGGCAACATACAAATTAACAACAGAACCCATGGCGGAACGCGAGTGGCTGTAATACTGCCAGTTGAGAGCCCGGATCACCGGATGACGAGCGACGATGGGTAATAAGTAGGTCAGGTCTTATACTTAGTAGACTGTTTCTAAAACAGTTAACTTTTTTTGACTGAAGAGACACGATTATTATGGAAACTATTCTAATTGTAGATGATGAAAAAAATTATCTGCGCGTACTCAGCGCGGTATTAGAAGAAGAAGGATATGAAGTCCTAACCGCTCTCAGCGGCCAGGAAGCGCTTGAAATAAAGGAAACGTCGGATCTGGATCTGACTCTCACTGACATGAAGATGCCCGGCATGGACGGCATTAAGTTGCTCGAACATATCAAGGCAAAGGATCCAGATCTGCCGGTAATTATGATGACCGCCCATGGTACGGTCGATAAAGCTGTGGAGGCAATGCAAAAAGGTGCCTACAGCTATATTCTGAAACCATTCGACAACGAACGCCTCATTATTTATGTTAAAAAAGCTGTTGCCATGTTCCAAGTGGTAAAGGAAAACCGTCGACTTCGCGATGAGGTAAAATCTCACTATCGTTTCGGCAATTTTATCGGAAAAAGCAAGGCTATGCGGGAAGTATTCGAAATGATCCGGAAAGTAGCACCGGCAAACGCCAGCGTTTTAGTGGAAGGCGAAAGCGGCACCGGCAAAGAACTGGTAGCCAAATCCATTCATTTCAACAGCCCACGCCGTGATAAACCCTTTATTGCTGTAAATTGTTCGGCCTTGTCCGAAAACCTGCTAGAAAGTGAACTATTTGGCCACGAAAGAGGGGCTTTTACCGGAGCGGTAGCAAAAAAAAAAGGCCGTTTTGAGCTGGCAGATAAGGGGACTCTGTTTCTCGATGAAATTGGGGAACTCTCCGCCAGCCTTCAAGTGAAATTGCTGCGTGTGCTGCAGGAAAAGGTCTTTGAAAGGGTCGGCGGTACCCAACCCATATCTGTAAACATCCGAGTCATTGCAGCAACCAACAAAAATTTAAAGGAAGAAATGATCAATGGTCGTTTCCGGGAAGATTTATTCTACCGCCTCAATGTAGTACGCATTGTTTTACCGCCGCTGAAACAACGACAAGAGGATATTCACCTTTTAGTCAAGCACTTTATCGAAAAGTACGCCTCTGAACGTAAAGCAGCCGATCCTGTAAAAGGGGTTGACCAGGAAGTAGGTCGGTTATTTTATGAATACAGCTGGCCCGGTAATGTCCGCGAACTTGAAAATTTAATTGAAAGGGTTATGATTTTGTGCCCCTCTGATACCATCCGGGTATCTGATCTACCGGCAGGATTTAAAGATAATGTGCATAATGCGCTGCATCTGGAAGGCATCCCTACCCATGCAAAATTGTATGAAACCCTGGCCATGATTGAAAAAGCGATGATCGAAAGGGCCTTAAAAATGGCAAATAATGTTCAGGCCCATGCGGCTTCCATATTGGGTATCGGGAAAAGCGGTCTGAATCAAAAATTAAAAAAGTACAATCTGGACGTCAGCTCAAAAAACTGAGCTATCCGGACATTCGTTCCTTGACAATATCGATGTATATAAAATCTTGATGGTCATTAAGAATTTTATTATAGGCTTCCCGGCTTTTTTCGATTTGACCCAATTTATCATATAATCGACCCAGATGATAAAGCGCTTCGTCACGCAGTATGGGTTCCGATGCTGAAGAAATTTTTTCAAAATAGCTGATTGCAGTTACATAATCTTCTTGTTTCTCATATGAAAAACCGAGGTTACTTAGTATTTGATGCAATATCATCGGATATTCTTCAAATTCTGCTTGCGCTGCTTTGTATAGCTCAATTGCCTGTTCATACTTGCCGGCATCATAACAGATATTAGCATAAGTTAATCGAGCAAGTTTTGCGCTCTCTTTTCCATTATATTTGTCAAGAATTGATTGGAAATCTGCCGTAACCTCATCATAAACTTCAGCCGGCATTTTTTCTGCTTTTATGCTGTTGTATTTCATAAGACTTTTTTCGAGTAAAGCTGAGGCGTTGTTTTCAGCCCGAATTGAAAAAAATCGAATCCCTGAAATTATAACCCCCAGCACCAGTATAAAACCCAGAACATAAGACAGTTGTGTTTTATACTCGATGGCCAGATTAATCAGCTTGGATGATATCGTTAAAAACTCATCTGGTTCCTTTAACAATTCTTTACGGGTTTTCTTTCGCTTTTTCGCCATAGGTACTCCTGATTACTTTTTTACTGAAATTTAATCGCCACTTATAGATATTATACCCAATAAAGATCTGTTACTTTATCTACAAGACGATATTCAAATAGTCGGTGCCGTCCGATGTTGATTTTACATGTAAAAAAGTTTCTAACGCTAAAATCAAATTATATTAATCATCCATAAGCTGCCGTATTCTTTCCCATCCTTCATCCGGTATGTTGGCACCGATAGTCTGACACACCTCATATCCGCAGGCAGAACCCAGCCGCCCACATTTTTCAAGTGGGTAGCCTTTGACAAGGCCATGCAGAAAACCGGCGGCCCACATGTCGCCGGCTCCGGTCGTGTCCAGGGCAGTGCCGTCGCCCATCGACTTGATGGCAACGGTACTTCCGATGTGAGATAAATAGCTCCCACGGGGTCCGACTTTGAGTACGGCAAGCTCCGCATGCTCGGAAAGTGCTTCGATGGCTAATTGCTCATCTGAGTGCCCCGTAAATACACGTGCTTCATCTTCATTTGCGATGAGGATATCCACATAGGAATCAACGAGATGCTCAAGCAGTTCTTTCGATTCCTCGACCACCGTAAAACTGGCCAGATCCATGGAAATCCTGGCACCAGCTGATTTGGCGGCGGTCAGCGCGGTCCGGATTAATTCTGGATTAAATAACATGTAGCCCTCAATATGGACGACAGCGGCGTCTTTAAATAAGATTTCGGATATGTCTGCCGGCCTAGTTTCTGACGATGCCCCCAGGTAGGTAAACATGGTGCGCTGGGCATCTGGTGAAATAATCGATAGTACCCGTCCGGTCGGAGAATTTGATCGAAAAAGCTCAGGGACGACATTTTGCTTCAATAAGTCATTTTCAATCAAATCACCCATTTCACCATTACCGCACTTGCCGACAAATTTGGCAGCCCCGCCAAGCTGGCCGATTCCGACGACGGTGTTACAGGCCGAGCCCCCCGGGACAATCATTGCCGTTGCGGATGACAATGATAGGGTGCTTTCAATGTATTCTTTACTGACTAGCGTCATCCCCCCTTTGACAGCGCCGGTTTTTATTAAAAACGCTTCATCTTCGTGAATTAGAATGTCCACTAGTGCTGAGCCTATTCCGACGATCAACTGTCGGTTGTTTTTAACAAATTGCAATTTATCCTTCCCTCTACCTTCACCAGACGAGGCCATCAAAGATCCAGCCGCTGTCCCCGTCGGCATGTTCAATGTGCACCCAGCGACCCTTCTTCTCTAAAACTTTAAATGGAATTCCCTTTTCAATGGTGAACAGGATTTTATCTTTCGTGCTCGGGCCAGAGCGGATGTTGCAAAGATCCTTCTTAGTGATGATACTTGGGACATTACCAACCAGGCTTTTGTGCACCCAGCCTCTGTCATCTTCAAAATCCCGAAAATAATACCATGAATCTGATTTTTTTATCACGAAAATAGGATAATATTTTTCTACTTTCCATAAAATATCAGATTTGCTTGCGGGTCCGGAACGGATATTAGCAACGGCTGCAATAATTGTTAACCGTTCCGCCAGGGCAGATCCGGCATTGATGACAATGAGAAGGATGAACATTAAAAAATGGGGTTTCATGGCAATGTATTTGTTCATTCGAGAATTCTTTGTATATAAATCAGGCAAACAAAGTCATCGACCACCTAACGGTGAATAGCTCTTACTTTAGGCTTTGAAGAATACAAGCTCCGGTAGCTGAACACAGGTGAGTGCATTGCCGTAGACCGCTCCGGTATCAATACCTATTTTATTGGGCTCTACCAGCGGTTTCTTGAGCGGCGTGTGGCCGAATATCACGCGTTTCCCGAAATCATATTTGGTGGAAATAAAGTTATCCCGAATCCAAAGTAAGTCTTCAGTGCTCTGAGTTTCCAGAGGAATCCGGGGGCGAAGGCCCGCATGTACGAAAATAAATTCGTCAGTTTCGTAGTATAGCCTTAGAGATTTAAAAAATTCAACGTGATCAGATGGAATCGGAAAAGATTCGGGTTGAACGGGTTTATTTAAGTAGCTGTCAAGGGTTTGCTGACCTCCGTTTAGCAAATAGGTGAAACGGTCATCGCCGTTCAAAAATTTATCAAGCATATCCTCATGGTTACCTTTTAAAAAGATGACCTCCTTGACACGATGTTTCAATTTTATCAGATAGTCGACCACCTCAGCCGAATGTGGTCCCCGGTCAATATAATCTCCGATAAAAAGCAAGGTGTCATGGAAATGATCGATTGGAATTTTATCCACCAGCGCCTTCAGTTGGTCATAGCAACCATGGATATCACCGATTGCGAATATTCTTTTCATTCTAACGAAACCATGACATCCGGTGAGGCTGATCCAGTCGGGAAATTCCTTCCTGGTGGGCAGCCTTTACCGCCAGTTGATATTCTTCGGGTGAAAGACGACGATTAAGCCCCTTGACATCAGCTACTCTGCCGCAAGGCCTGTATTGAGACATGAGGTTGACATAGCTGTCAGGCGATATGTTTTGAGCGATAAATCTCATAATTTCACGGGTATCTGCTATCCCATTCGGCAATACCAAATGGCGGATTAAGAGACCACGTCGCGCAATGCCCGCGTCATCGACCTGCAAATCTCCCACTTGGCGATGCATCTCAATTATAGCCCTTCGAGCCACTTCCGGATAATCACCGGCCTGACATGCTGTTTCGGCAACCTCAGAATACCAGAATTTAAAATCTGGCATGAAGATATCAAATACACCGTCTAACAGTTTTAATGTTGAGATACGATCATAGCCTCCGGTGTTAAATACCAGGGGAATCGACAGTCCGCGCTTTACTGCAATCTCAACAGCGGAAAGAATCTGAGGCACAACGTGTGAAGGGGTTACAAAGTTTATGTTGTGACAGCCCTGATTTTGCAAATCCAGCATTATGCCGGCAAGCTCGTCATCAGTAATCTGTTGGCCATTTCCCAAGTGACTAATGTCGAAATTCTGGCAAAAAAGGCATAACAGATTGCAATGGGTGAAAAAGATGGTGCCGGAGCCATAGTTCCCAACCAATGGTCCCTCTTCCCCAAAATGAGGATTATAGCTGGACACCCAGGCAAGATTTGCTGTTTTGCAGGTTCCCGTTTCTCCGGATATCCTATCAACGCCGCATTTCCTGGGACAAAGGGTGCAGGATTTTAAGAGACTGTAGGCTTTTGCTACCTTTTCTTTGAGTAAACCCCGCTCGTAAGCCTTGAAGTATGCCGGATCAAATGATGACATCGTTTCTATTGGTTCTCCGATTCGACGGTAATCTTTTCAGCCAAGCCTCTTCCCAGCACATACCTTTTTAGGTCAACCGCCACAGCCAGCTGATTGTGTCCATTATTGGAAATCACTTCAATTTTATCCCCTATGCGCAAGCCCATGGTCAATAGCCTCATTTTGGCGTTGGCACCACCGTTTATCTCCTTGATTACCAATCGTTCACCCGGCTTGGCCAGTACCAGTGGCATCCCCTGGATTCTTTCTTTAAGGCAATCCGCACAAATTCCGTAAATTTCCAATTTGTGCTGCAGCATGTGAAATCCATAAGCTGCGGCTGTCTTGATCTGCAATTGCTCGATTTGATCTTCTTCAAATTCAATGATTTTTCTGCATTTCGTACAAATCATGTGGTCATGGTGTTGACCCAAGTGTCGGTGCTCATATAGAACCACCCCGTTGTTGAAACGACTTCGGTGGGCAAAACCGAAACGACACATCAATTTAAGTGTTTCTCTTACAAACTCCGGATCCAGTTTCCAACCGTTTTCCTTAAGCTGATAAACGACGTCATCAACCGTGACATGCTTTTCAACCTGCAGAAATGCCTCTAGAACCTTGAAGCGGTCTTCAAAGTTGTCTATAAGTTCCTGTTTAAACAGCTTCTTAAATTGATGTTTTTCTTGAACATGAACTTGCTTCATTTGACATCCATCGAACTAACGACTGTGCCCGGGTAAATTGTAGGTTGTACAGGATCCGCTCGGACAGGATCTCGTATGCGACCCGGCAGAATTGCTTTTCGTTGAATCGCATCCCATAGTGTGGCCCGAAACACTCAAAACGCGTTCAAAATTTTCGGATTTACATTTGGGGCATCTGAGTTCCACTTTGTCATCCTGGTTCCTTAAAAGAAATTCAAAACAATCATTACATTTTAGGCATCTGAATTCATAAATTGGCATGTTGCGTTTCCTTTGACGCGGGAAGATGGTCTTCAATTTTAAATGTTATTTTACCCTACATAAGCGGGTCCATAAGATTTCGCGTCTGGCAATTTAGATTTAAATTGTTACAGTATTCTGAAATAATTTGACATTCTGCTATCGGTTTATCGATATATAAGATTTCCACATTGCTAAAATACCGTCGTTGGTACCTCCGCTTCGGGCGGCTGGGTTAACCCGAGGTCGGTTTAACCTGCCAATATTATTTAACTGACAACAAATTGTCAAGGAATTGATAAATCAACCAGCTATGTCGCACAAAGACTTTAATCAGAGTACTGTGGACATGTTATGCGAATTTTTGGGCGACAACACCCGCAACTATTCAGAAAAAAAGCCTTTAGCTGCCTATTCGCACGACACCAATTAAAATTTGTCGCAAAAGGGCAATCTTCCCCCGGTCTTCGAATTTTTTAAAGATACCAGAGCCTGAATTTAATAGTTTATATCAAGCGAAGCTGATAGGGTTTGCTCCAACGTGCCTGTAGCCAATCAATATCCAACCATGGGCCGGTTAGTGTTTCACGAACAAAATCAATAAAACCACGGACTCCTTTTTCAATGAACATCGACACAAGGCTTTCACAATATTGAGCCAGCACGTTTATTGTCCGTCCAATTCGCATTAAATAGTGATAGCCCTTCATCGCATTCCAGTCATATGAAAAGCAGTGCTCATAGTGATAGCCTTGGCGTTTTTGCGCCAGCAATTCCGATTCAATATTCCACCGGTGACGTGCAGCCAAATTA
>JASFFJ010000382.1:0-7559 GCA_050124355.1 Desulfobacterales bacterium
TTCCATCCACAAATGGTCTTTTTGCCCAATCTCAGCGTCAATCTGCGCGTTTGCTTGTGCGGCGTAGTAAACTACGCCTCCGCACAAGCGCTTGATTTCCTTGACCTTGGACAAAAATCCTCATTTCTGGATTGGAAACGCTAAAAGGTGCCCGTCTTTGGTAACGGTCTTTTATGGACGGGCATTAATTAATGATGGATTTCTCACTGCGGCAATCGAAAAGATGCATGTTTTCAAATATTGGAATCAGATTGATCGTGCTGTGGGGGTCAATCTTGGTTCTCCTGCCCACCGCCGCGGTCAGCATCACGTCGCCGGAAGACACATTGACATAGGTTTCGTTACCGATCGGTTCAACCACCTCAACCGTGGCCGGTATGGTTTGGCCCGGGCTGTGTTCAGCGGTCCGCTTGAAATCTTCCGGTCGGATGCCCACAATCACTTTTTTTTCAGTGTAATCTTTAAAATACATCGTCTTATCAGGCGGCAAATCGAGGGTGAAGTCACCGGCCTGCAGGGAAACTCCATCTCCGGCACCGCTTAACTGGGCCTCAAATAAATTCATGGCCGGGCTGCCGATAAACCCGGCTACAAACCGATTGGCCGGCCGGTCGTAGAGTTCCAGCGGCGATCCGACCTGCTGAATAAACCCGTTGTGCATGACCACGATACGATCCCCCATGGTCATGGCTTCAATCTGATCGTGGGTCACATATACCGCCGTGGTGGCCAGCCGTTCATGTAGCTTTTTCAACTCCAGCCGGGTCTGCACCCTGAGCTTGGCATCCAGGTTGGACAGGGGTTCGTCAAAAAGGAACACGCCAGGTTTTCTGACAATCGCTCGTCCCAGCGCGACGCGTTGTCGTTGACCGCCGGAAAGCTGTTTCGGCCGGCGTAATAAAAGCCCCTGGATGCCGAGTATTTCGGCAGCCTCCTGGACCCGTTCTTTGATCTCTTCCTTGGATCGTTTGCGCATTTCGAGGGAGAACGCCATATTGTCGAACACGGTCATGTGGGGGTAAAGGGCATAATTTTGAAATACCATGGCGATGTTACGGTCCTTGGCTGGCAGCTTGTTGATCAGCCGGTCGCCAATGTAAACATCTCCGCTGGAGATACTCTCCAGGCCTGCGATCATCCTCAGCGTGGTGGTTTTGCCGCAGCCACTGGGCCCCACCAGAACCACAAATTCCTTGTCCTGAATGGACAGATTGAAGTTGTCGACCGCTACGACCTCGTCAAAAAGCTTGCAAACCTTTTCTAAGCGTACTTCTGCCATATGCGTTTTACTCCTTCAATGCACCGGTCATGCCGGCAACATAGTGATCAACAAAAAAAGAGTACACCAGGGCGATCGGGACCGAGGCACACAGGGCGCCTGCCATCAGGGCCCCCCAGTGGTAAACGTCTCCCCGGACCAGCTCGGTGACCAGACCGATCGGCACCGTCTTTTTAGCGCTGCTGGAAATAAACGCCAGGGCGTAAAGATATTCATTCCATGATAAGGTGAAACAAAAAATGCCGGCCGACAGGACGCCCGGCAGACACAGGGGCAGGATGATCCTGCGAAAAATCTTAATCCGGCTGGCACCGTCAATCATGGCACATTCTTCCATCTCCTTGGGAATGGATTTAAAGTATCCCATTAACAACCAGGTGCAAAAGGGAATCAGAAAGGTCGGATAGGTTAATATCAGAGCCCACAGCGAGTCCCACAGTTTTAATTTGAAAATCGTATGGGCCAAAGGGATGAACAAAATGGTTTGGGGCACAAGATACCCTAAAAAAATGGCGACGCCGGTGGGACCGGAAGTCTTAAATTGTAATCTCTGAATAGCATAGGCAGCCAGAAGGCTGACAACCAGGGAGATTAACGTCGCACTGAGGGCTACAAAAAATGTGTTGGCCATCCATCTGAGAAAAATGGTTTCAGTGAATAGTGTGACAATATTGCCTAACGTCGGTGAGTGGATGTAGAGCGGATTGAGATCAAGGTTATAAAGCTCCATGTCGGACTTAAAAACCGTATTGACCATCCAATAAAAAGGAAAGAGAAGGAATGCCAGGTACGCCGCCAGGGGCACGTAAAATTTAATCACTTTAGAACCGATGCGTTCGATAGCCATATTTCTAATCCTCTCTCCTTAAAAAAACAAAAGCAATAAACACACAGGCGACTAGAATGGGCAACATAAAATTGGAGATGGCCGCACCTTCACCGAACTGTCCTCCCTGCATGGCTCTCTGGAAGGATAGCGTACCGAAAATATGGGTGGCACCGGCCGGTCCGCCCTTGGTAATGATCCAGACCAGCTGGAAGTCGGCAAAGGTCCAGATGGTGGAAAATACGGTCACGACGGTTAAGAGCGGGGTGAGCAGGGGCAGGGTAATTCTGCGAAATTTTTTCCAGGCACCGGCACCGTCAATCTCGGCGGCTTCGTAAAGGTCCGGGCTGATGGTTTGCAATCCCGCCAGCAGGCCGATGGTAAAAAATGGCACACCGCGCCATACGTTGGCTGCAATCAAGGCCCATCTGGCATTCCAGGGATCTCCCAGAAAATCGATAAAGTGATCGGTGATACCCAATTTCATCAAGGTCCAGGAGATTCCGCTGAAGGTTGAATCGTAAAGCCACCAGAAACAGATGGCGCTCAGGGCGGTCGGGATAATCCAGGGCAATAGAACAATGGCCCGCATCAATCCCTTGCCCTTGAAATCACGGTTCAAAATCACCGCTAGACCGATCCCCAGTACTGCTTTGAAAATAACCGCGACAACCGTGTAGAGAAAGGTGTTGAAGCAGGCTAACCAAAAAGTGGGATCATCCAAGAGCCACAGGTAATTTTCAAGCCCGATAAAATTCCCTTCGCGGCCCACAATGGTGTCGGTAAAACCCAGCCAAAGACCCAGAAAAAATGGGTAGGCCAGAAAAATCAGCAAAAGAAGTTCAGCGGGGGCTACGAACAATAAACCCAGAATTGTCGGGTTTTCGAGGGCCTGGGAAATCTTCCGGCGAAATCCGGATTGATTGTTTGTTTGCTCTGCGGTGCTGATGGCGTCCACTCGTCTGCCTCCAACATATTTCCGGTATTATTAGTTAGCTCTTATCCGTGTTAATTTTAAAAAAACCAAAATTAATAAAGGGTGGCCGCCTTACTTTCTGAATCCGGCCACCCTCATCACGGTTGGTTGAGAATAACTAGATTTATTTTCGATAGGCCCTGGCAATCGCTTTTTCGGCACGGGCAATGACATCATCGGCGGCCATATTTCGGGCACAGTAGTTGGCAAACATATCAACCACTACGTATTCTGCCATAACCGCTGCTGAACCGGGACCGATGGGACCGGGATAGCCGTTCCACTTCATGTTTTTAACGCAGTCACGGTATGCCGTATTTTTGGGATCACTGGTCCATATGGGAAGATCGCGATACGCATCGAGGCCCGGCGTTACATACCCGACCATGGCATCCGTCCAGGGAGCGGCCTGCTCTTTTTCCAGCATGAACATCAAAAAATGCTTGGCGGCATTGGGAACAGCGGTGTGTTTAAAGATGAAGGCCTGGTTGAACAAATGCAGCTGGGTGGGTTTACCTACCGGTCCGATGGGCAACTCAGCGTGGTAGGTGTCGTCTGCAATTTCTTTCAACTCCGGCTTACCTTTGGCGGCAACGTAAATACTAATTCCGTTGTTGGTCATCGCGATCTGTCCGGCAAGATAAGACTTGTTGTTGTGTGGATCCAGCCAGGAAGCACAGCCCGGAATCATGGCGCTGTAGAGTTCTTTCATGCCATCCAGGGCAGCCCTTGTCTCGGGACTGTCGATGGCCGGGTTGCCCTCGGCATCGACGGTCGATGCGCCGTAGGACCACAGCCAGGTGTAAGCAAAATTGTTGCCGTCACCCACGGAATGGCCCAGGGCGAACCCTACCGGATGTCCCATACTATTGAGTTTCTTGCTGAGCTTGATAAATTCATCGGTGGTTTTGGGAAATTCGCTGTACCCGGCCTCATCGACCCAGGATTTGCGGTAAACGATTTGCTGGCCGGGGGCACCCATTGGAATGGCAATCCAGCGTCCGTCTTTTTGACCGTATTTAATGCAGGCCTCTGCCCAACCACCGTATTTGGCACCCAGGTATTCGGCCACATCCGAAACGTCCACCAATTTGTCGGGATAGAGGTGCGGATCGTCGTGCCACCCGGAGACCAGGTCCGGACCGGCCCCGACGGCAGCCGACATGGCGGCCTTGGGCCGGACATCTTCCCAAGAGACGTATTCGTTGACCACCTTGCAGCCGGTGGCCTGCTCCCATTTGCGGCAATTGGCCTCCCAGAGATCTTTATCGCCTTGCACAAAAACGCTCCACCTGAGAACATTCAGGGTGGCGCCTTTTTCAACCGCTAAGTTTGGCGGCGTGGCTGCCAGCGCTTTGCCGGCCAGTGGTCCCAGCGGGCTTGCCAGTATCGCGGCCCCAGCCAGCCCGGCACTGGAGGTTTTGATAAAATCTCTGCGTGTGATGTTGTTATCCTGTTTTTTCATGGCCATTTCCTCCTTTCAAGCAATAATTGATCGTTAATTTCCGATTGCGGATGTCCCATTACATATCACTATAGCTCCTAAACAGAGAACAACCGATTTAAAGCCTTAAATTTAAGTTATGTCAATAAAAAAATATGCTGTTCAGAATTTGGACACTCCAACAATTGTCACTTTATAATAAAAAATCAGCGATATTCAACAGAGCGTCGTCTCGATCCTTTCCAGAGTCCTTTCTCATACCTCCAGCTCTGTTTGTGTCGTTGATTTTGTTGACACAGATAAGCTGTGTTGATAGGGGATACTGGAAACAAAAAGGTGTAAGGCAAAAGGTATAGGGCCTAAGGCGTTGGGAGTGGAACCAATCGAATTTGGAGGCGGAACTCGGATTTTGGAATGAAAAGAATTAAGTGCCCTATAGTAGAATAAATATCGTTGATTGGTTGATTAGTTAATTGGTTAAATAGTTGTAAATATGGATTTATGGCATATTTGCAAAATAATTGGACACTTCATTTTTCTTACAATCAAAATTTTCTAAAATGATGACTATTATTTACTTAATTCACCATTCAACCAGTAAACTATTCAACGAAGACCAAAGAAAGGAGCGACCATGAATTGGCGCAGCAGACAAATACTCGAACGACCGGAGTGGTCAATGCACCGCTCACTTTATAAGGCCATGGGATACAGCGATCACGATCTGAAAGGTCCGATGATCGGCATCGCCAACTCCTGGAATCGGGTGGTGCCAGGGCACTACAATTTAAATCAGGTTTCGGAGTATGTGCAGCAGGGAATCCGGCAGGCCGGCGGAACGCCGGTGGAGTTTGGTGTCATTGCCGCCTGCGATGGGATTGCCCAGGGTCATGAAGGTATGCACTATATCCTGCCCACCCGCGATCTGATCGCCAATGACATTGAATTGATGGTGCAGGCCCACCGTCTGGATGCCGTCGTCCTGTTGGGTTCCTGTGACAAGATCGTACCGGCCATGTTGATGGCGGCCGCCAGGCTTGATTTGCCGGCCATTATGGTGGTGGGAGGTCCCATGGAGGGTGGCTGCCGATTCGATGGCCGCTCCGCTGATATCACCTCCGTGATGGAAGGCCTGGGGATGCTCAAAACAGGCAAGATCGATGAAGCTGCTCATGTTGCATTGGAAAACTGTGCTGGTCCGACCTGCGGTTCCTGCTCTTTTCTCGGAACGGCCAATACCATGTGCTGTGTGGCTGAAGCCATGGGGATCTCCTTGCCTGGCAGCGCCACCATTCCGGCAACCTTTGCCGAGCGCCTGCGGGCGGCTCAGGCCTCCGGCAGACAAATTGTAAAACTGATCAAAACGGGTGTCACGGCCCGCCAAATGATCAATCAAAAAGGAATTGAAAACGGTATTCGACTCAGTACCGCCATTGGCGGTTCGACCAATGTCGCCCTGCATATCCCGGCCATCGGATACGAAGCCGACTGTGAAATTTCCATGGACCTTTTTGAGGAACTATGTCGCAGCACTCCCCACATCGCTAAAATGAATCCCGCGGCTGCTCCCAATGTGCCGGATTTTCACCAGGCCGGAGGTGTATCGGCCGTTTTGAAGGAACTGCTTCCCATTCTGCACGGGGATGCGCAAACCGTTACCGGCAAGACGGTGGCAGAAAACGTTGCCAACGTAGCGACGTCCGACCGTGCGATCATTAAAACCATAGAAGATCCCTGGAGCAAGGAAGGCGGACTCGCTGTACTGAAAGGTAATCTGGCACCCCATACGGCTGTCACCAAACCGGCCGCCATTCAGCCGGATATGCACAAGTTCACCGGCAAGGCAATTTGTTTTGATTCCGAAGAAGCAGCTAACAAAGACATCCTGGCAGGGAAGGTCATTGCCGGCCAGGTCGTGGTCATCCGTTATGAAGGCCCCAAAGGGGGACCCGGTATGCGGGAGATGTACAAGGCCATGAAACTTCTTTACGGCCGGGGATTGGCGCTAAAGACGGCGCTGGTAACCGACGGCCGTTTTTCCGGTACCAACAACGGCTGTTTTGTCGGACACATTTCACCTGAAGCTGCTGAGGGCGGGCCCCTTGCCATTGTTGAAGACGGTGATGAGATTACCATTGATATTGCCGATCGGAAATTGCATTTACACCTTCCGGATGTTGAGATCCAGAAACGGATGTCCCAGTGGCGGCGACCCCCGGCGAAATTTAAAAGCGGCTATTTGGCCTTGTATTCACGTCTGGCGGAATCGGCTGATAAGGGCGCGATAATTAGGCATAAATTGGAGTAGCTTTTTCAGATTTAGACTATGAGGGTTTCAAAATTCAGCAACTAAAATTTCAAATAACAAATCACAAATACCAAACAAATCACAATCACCGAAATTCAAAATTCAAAACATGTGACGTTTGATCTTGTTTAAGATTTGGATATTGTCATTTGGAATTTATTTGTAATTTGATGCTTGTAATTTGTTATTTCCGGTCTATCTGTGTTTAGACCCCTATCGTGTATTATCTGACAAAATGCAGAAGGGAATAAGACTTCGGGATGAATCCAATCGTCATCATCGCAGATGATTTAACCGGTGCCGCCGACACGGGGGTGCAGTTTTGCCCTTTTTATGATGACACCATTCTGCTATCTTATCTTCAGTTGGCAGATGCGGTGGCGCCGACGCCAGGGTCTGCCCTCGCGCTATACACGAACAGTCGCGCCTTGGAAATGATGGCCGCGCAAAAGCGCCTTAGGTCCGTCGCTCGCGGACTTTCAGAATTAAAGCCGTTTCAGATATACAAGAAAATGGATTCCTGTCTGCGCGGCAATCCGGGCACCGAGACCGAAGCGCTCATGGATGAATTGGAATATGAAGCAAGCTTCATCGCACCGGCGTTTCCCGAAATGGGGCGTACGACTGTAAACGGCAACCATCTGGTTCACGGTATCCCGGTTGGGCAGACTGAAATTTCCCGGGACCCGATCACGCCTGTTACCGAATCTGACCTGTGCCGGCTTA
>JASFFJ010000383.1:0-7547 GCA_050124355.1 Desulfobacterales bacterium
TGCGCGACGTTGGTGGATATCATCTGATTATTTTTGCCTTGTTGGTCATCGTAATTGCACGGTTTTTCCGTAGCGGCCTGTGGGGATTGCTGGTTTTGGTCGTTGACCGTCTCACTGCAAGATCAAAACGGAATCAGGTGCCGGATAGAGGAACCATGGACAATGTCGTATCTTAGAAGTGAAGCGCTTCAAAAAAGCTTCGGGGGAAATCACGCGGTAGCCGGCGTCACACTAGAAATCGAAGAAGGAGAGTTGGTCGGATTGATTGGGCCTAACGGCTCTGGTAAAACCACTTTACTGAACATCTTGAGTGGGCATTTGATGCCGGACAGCGGCAGACTTACGCTGGAGGGTCGCGACGTGACCGGAAAACCGGCACACTGGATGGCCAAAGCCGGAATATTGCGTATGTTTCAGCTGACCCGTGTTTTCAACCGCCTCAGTTCTTTGGACAACCTGCTGGTCGCCGGCCGAGGATTGGGTCTTGACTCAGCCACCGCAGAACGGCAAGCCAAGCGTCTATTGCACGAACTTGACCTTGATGGTGTGGCTGACCTGGATGCGGGCCAATTGTCCGGCGGTCAACGCAAGCTGCTCGAATTTGGCAGCTGTTTTATGGTGCCGCCACGTGTTGCGCTTCTTGATGAGCCATTTGCGGCCATCCACCCGGCAATGCGCGAAATACTGGCAAAATTTGTACAACAATCCCATGCCGATGGTCAGACGTTCGTTCTGGTTAGCCATGACATGCCGATAGTTCAGGAACTTTGCCGACGGAGTGTCTGCATGAATGCGGGTGCCGTGTTAGCCGACGGACTTACCGATGAGGTATTAAACAACGCCGATGTCATCGAGGCCTACCTTGGTGGGGATGAGACATGACGGCTCTGCTCCAACTAAAGGAGATCACCGCTGGATATTCTTCCGATATCGACATCATACGTGATGTTTCCATTCGTGTTGAGAAAGAATCGGTTCGAGGATTGATTGGTTTGAATGGTGCCGGTAAATCGACGGTGATGAAAGCCGCCTGCGGTTTTTTAAAGCCCAAATGCGGACAAATCATCTACGACGGCAAAGAGATAACAGGTATTGAGACACACCGGCTGCTTGGACTTGGAATTACAATGATTCCCCAAGAGTCGAGTCTTTTCCCCTATTTGAGCGTGGCGGACAACTTGAAAATCCCGCTCCAGCGCTATAAAAATGCCACCAAAGAAAGCATCGATATCAGTCAAACGATTGAATCTGTCATAAAACACTTTCCCGAAATCAAAGCCAAAATGGGAACACCGGCCGGCGAGCTAAGCGGCGGACAACAAAAAATGGTCGAATTTGCCAAGGCTTACACGTTAAGACCGAGACTTTGCCTGATTGATGAGCCCAGCATCGGACTCGCACCTAAAGTTGCGGCACAGGTGTTTGAATGGATAAAGCGCTTTGCGCGGGAGGGTATGGCTATACTTCTGGTTGACCACAATATCAGGAAAGTCATCGAAGTATCCGACTACACGTATGTCCTTACGCTTGGTGAAGTTACCGCGGAAGGACTGCGGAAAGAGTTTACGGGTGACATGCACGACCAGGTGCGCAGTTGGTTAGGTCTTGATTTCTGACCAACAGCCATGGCTGCAACCGGGTCAGCCAACAAAAAAGTAAATTTTCTAAAAATAAATAGTTACGTCAAAGGCAACTATGATATAGCCACAAAAAAACGCAAAAACATCAATTTTTCCGCTTGACATTTCCACACTTTCACCTTAGGGTGTCATTTATGAGATACAAACGGGTAAACACAATGAATAATTCACTGGGTAATTGGTGGTGGCTCAACTCTCATCCGGAGGCGAGCCTGCCGATGTAAACCTTTATAAAGTTAAATTATAAACCGTGGGCACCTCCGGAGGGTCCCACGGTTTTTTTATGTTGAATGAGCCGCGGGATCATAAGACCCGCGGCTTTTTTTTGGAGTGAACGTTGAAAATAAAACCTTCATTATCAGAATTTTCGGAAATGGCGCAACATGGGAACCTGATCCCTGTATATCGGGAATTTTTAGCGGATACGGAAACACCGGTGTCAGCCTATCTCAAGCTGAGAGACGATTCTTATTCCTATCTGCTTGAGAGCGCCGACGGTGGTATGCGTTGGGGCCGCTACAGTTTTATCGGCTGCAAGCCTTACCTGAGTGTCATATCTCGAAACGGTGAAATGGAGATATGGCAGGAAGACGCACACCAGATACGAAAGGATGTCACCAATCCTTTGGATATCTTGAGGGAGTTGAACACAAAATTTAAGCCGGTGACCGTTGAAGACCTTCCGCCTTTTCAGGGAGGGCTGGTTGGATATTGCAATTATGATCTGGTGAGAAAATGGGAGCATCTTCCCGGTATTACCCCCATGGATCCTGATCTTCCGGAGGCCGTCTTCACCGCCTGCCGCCATTTGATTATCTTCGATCATTTCACCCATATGATAAAGGTGGTTGCCTTTGCTCATCTCGAAGATAATGAGGATCCTGCGCAGATATACCACAAGGCCTGTCGGGAGATCACAAAAACGATAGAGCAACTGCACGGTCCCCTGCCGTCATTTTATAAAGATGATCCTCTGCAGCTGTCTGACCTTAGTTCCAATGTTTTAAGGGAGGACTTTGAGGAAGCCGTCCGAAAGGCGAAAGAATATATCGTTGCAGGGGATGCCATTCAAGTCGTCTTGTCCCAGAGATTTTCCGGCGAAGTTTCCGGCGAAGATTTTTCCCTCTATCGAAACCTGAGGAGCGTCAATCCTTCGCCCTATATGTTTTATCTTAATTTCGGCGACTATAAGCTGATTGGCGCATCCCCAGAAATTCTGGTGCGTCTAACCGACGGGAAGATAGAGCTTCGCCCCATCGCCGGTACCCGACCCAGGGGTGCGACATCCGAAGAGGACAGGGCATTGGAAAATGATCTTTTGGCCGATCCCAAGGAACGTGCCGAACATATTATGCTGGTTGACCTCGGAAGAAACGATGTCGGCAAGGTGGCGGCATCCGGATCGGTATCGGTGCCAAGGCTTATGGAGATAGAGCGTTATTCTCACGTGATGCACATTGTATCCAGGATTGAGGGCATTCTGAAACCGGGGACGGACTGTTTTGATCTATTTATGTCTGCCTTTCCAGCCGGAACTGTCAGCGGTGCTCCCAAAATACGTGCCATGGAGATAATCAGTGAACTGGAGTCCTCCCCGCGCGGGCCCTACGCCGGCGCGGTCGGCTATTTCGGCTTCAACGGCAATATGGATTTTTGCATCACCATTCGCACGATTACCATTATGAAAAACCGGCTTTCTATTCAGGTGGGAGCCGGTATTGTTTCGGATTCTTCTCCTGCAAACGAGTATGACGAGACCTTAAGAAAGGCGGGGGCCATGTTCATGGCCATCGAAAGGGTGATAGAAAATGATACTGCTTATTGATAACTATGACTCCTTTACCTACAACCTGGTACAAATGCTGGAGCAGATGGATCAGGAGGTGAAGGTCTTTCGAAACGACCGGATAAATATCCAGGCTATCGAAGCATGCAATCCTTCGGCCCTGATGGTCTCGCCCGGGCCGGGAACACCCACCGAAGCGGGGATCTCAATCTCGGCAATTTATAATCTTGGTCCTAAGATTCCGGTTCTGGGTGTATGTCTCGGGCATCAAGCCATTGCAGCGGCCTACGGAGCAAAGGTCGTCAGGGCCGATCGAATTATGCACGGCAAAACCTCGATGGTCTATCACGACAGCCGTGGCATCTATCAGAATCTTTCCAACCCCTTTGAGGCTGTGCGTTACCATTCACTTATCGTGCAGAGGGATTCTCTGCCCGATTGTCTTGAGATAAGTGCCTGGACGGAAGACGGAGAGATTATGGGTTTACGGCATTGCAGTCACCGGATCGAGGGGGTTCAATTTCACCCGGAATCCATTTTGACAAATTCCGGAGAATATCTTTTACAAAATTTTCTGACCTGCAAAGGACGCAATAATTAATTGGACATGGTCCAATGCGGTTTAAAATTTTTCACTACTGCGAAACAGAGCATAAGAAAAATTAAAGGAGGATTAAATATCATGATACGGGAATTTATTTCAAAAGTTGTCCTGGGAGAGGACCTTACAGAGGCCGAAATGGAAACGGCCATGGATGAAATTATGAGCGGGACAGCCACACCGGCTCAGATCGGGGCGTTCATCACCGCCTTGAGGTTAAAAGGAGAGACCGTCGATGAGATTACAGGTGCTGCCAGAACCATGCGGGCCAAGGCAACCAGAGTAAATGTGAACAACCACGTGGTCAATCTTGATCGGGATGAAATTAATATAGAAAAGGAGACCATCCTCGACATTGTAGGCACCGGGGGCGATACCACCCGGACATTTAATGTTTCCACCACAACTGCATTTGTTGCGGCAGGCGCCGGTATAAGGGTGGCCAAGCATGGCAATCGGGCTGTCTCCAGCCTCTGCGGCAGTGCCGATGTGCTCGAAAATCTGGGGGTAAATCTGGATATCACAACAACGGATGTTGAAACTTGCATCAACAAAATCGGCATCGGATTTCTGTACGCCCCCCTATTCCACGGGGCCATGAAATATGCAGCTGGCCCGCGCAGGGAAATCGGGATTCGCAGCATTTTCAACTTATTAGGCCCGGTGACGAACCCGGCAGGTGCCTCCGTTCAGGTCCTGGGTGTCTATGAGCAGAGTTTAACGGACAAGATCGCCCTTGTCCTCAATAGGCTGGGAACCAAAGAAGCATTCGTGGTTTGCGGTAAAGGGACCTTCGACGAGATAAGTATCTGCGGACCGACCCGGGTGTCTCATCTGAAAGACGGCAATATTCGTACATTTGAGATGACGCCCGAGGAATATGGATTTAAACGGGCGGCCCCTTCGGAGGTGGTTGGCGGCGACGCAAAAGAAAATGCGGATATCATACGACGCATCTTAGGTGGTGAGGAAGGCCCGAAGCAAGACATGGTGCTGCTAAATGCGTCCGCTGCGTTCGTCGCCGCAGGGCTTTGCGACGATTTTAAAGAAGGGATCAATATCGCAAAGGATTCTATAGATTCCGGCAAGGCTCGCGAAAAGCTGCATAAACTGGTTGAAATTACACGGCAGTGCAAACCGTTTATTCGAGATGAACCCATGGGTAACTAGACCATTTTTTCTGACAACATGTTGTCAGATAATGAAGGTTTCAGGTTTCAGTGTTCAGGTTTCAGCAATTAAAAACTGTCAAATAATTGCTTTTTTTTCTTATTCGAGATTTGGATATTGTCATTTGGAATTTATTTGTAGTTTGGTGCTTGTAATTTGTTATTTTAACTTATCCAGGTAAGGCCTTCAATATGCATCATCAGTTAGAAAAAATTTTAGCAGAAAAGCAAAACGAGGTGGTGAGGCTGAAAAAGTCCATGCCGCTCGATGGGGACCATGACTTGCCGCCGCTGCGCGATTTCAAGGTCGCCATATCCGCTCCCGCAAAAATCAACCTGATTGCCGAGATAAAATTTGCCTCGCCCTCTGCCGGACTTATCTGTCCAAAGACCGATCCTGTCAATATTGGTCGGATCTATGAAGCGGCCGGGTCTGCGGCAGTCTCTCTTCTAACCGATAAGCGCTTTTTCCAGGGAGACCTGGCGCAACTGCCGCGTCTTAAAAAGGCGATCTCTTTGCCCATTTTGAGAAAGGATTTTATCATCGATGAGGTTCAGATTCACGAGGCTTTTATATACGGTGCGGATGCGATCCTGCTGATTGCCCGTATCCTGTCCCGGCAGCAAATAAAAGAATTCGTCTCCCTGTGCCGGGAGCTGGGTATGGCCTCACTGACCGAGGTGCACGATAAAGATGATCTTGAAAAAGCCCTTGCGAGCAATGCCGATATCATCGGCATCAATAATCGTGACCTGGACAGTTTTAAGGTGGATATCGGGACAACGTTTGCGCTGGCTCCCCTGGTGCCGAAAAGACACATCCTCGTCAGTGAAAGCGGCATAGAGGACAGAGGAGATATTCCGGCTTTAAAATCAGCAGGCGTTCATGCTGTTCTCGTCGGATCTGCTTTGATGAAAACGAACGATCCGGCCGGCAAGGCCTCGGAAATCGTTAAGGCCGGTGAAATATAATGAACAACGTAGCTGTAAAAATTTGCGGTATAACCAATTACGAAGATGCAGCGATGGCCGTCGAACTCGGCGCCGCTGCCCTCGGCTTTATCTTTGCTACTAGCCCACGGCAAATTACGCCGCCAAAGGCACGGGACATTATCCATGCCATTCCGCCATTTGTGAAGACGGTGGGTGTCTTTGTCAATGAAGGGCCTGCCGAAATAAAGGAAATTCAACACTACTGTGGTCTTGATCTGGTTCAGCTCCACGGGGATGAGTCTCCGGATCTCTGCCAGGAACTTATGCCATCTACCGTAAAAGCACTGAGAATAAAGGATGCCTCGAGCATCCAGTCAGGCCTAGCATATCAGGGAAAGGTCAGGGCCCTGCTGCTGGACACCTATGCGAAAGATAAGGCCGGCGGCACCGGGGAGACCTTCGATTGGCAGCTGGCTGTAAAAATTAAAGAACTGGGGATACCGATCATCCTGGCCGGTGGGCTGAGGCCTTCAAATATCGATGGCGCCATCCGAACCGTAAAGCCCTATGCCGTCGATGTGAACAGTGGCGTGGAGGAGTGCCCTGGCAAAAAAAGTCCTATGCTCATGAAAGATCTGATGAAAAAAATCAGCGACCAGCAGCAGAGCTGGGGGCATGAGGATGGCCCATCGAAGGGGCCGGGACCACGCTCTGATGGTGGTCGCTGATTTTAAGGAGAATGAATTGATGATAGAAAAACGTTATTATGGTGAATTCGGGGGCACCTATATTCCGGAGATCCTTGTCTCCACCTTCGAACAATTGGTGACGGCGTTTCAGGCGGCCAAAGCGGATCCTGCTTTTCGCCAAGAATATGAGGATCTCATGTCCACCTATTCCTGCCGACCCACGCCCCTCACATTTGCAGAAAACCTTACAAAGCATTTTGCAGGGCCGCTGATCTATATCAAGCGGGAAGACCTGAACCACACCGGAGCCCATAAGATAAACAATGTCATGGGTCAGGGTCTTCTGGTAAAACGCATGGGAAAAGGTCGGGTGATTGCAGAAACCGGTGCCGGACAGCACGGTGTCGCCACTGCTACCATGGCTGCTAAATTCGGTTTTGACTGCACCATTTATATGGGAGAAGTGGATGTTGCCAGACAGAGGCCCAATGTGTTCTGGATGGAACGTCTGGGCGCCCGCGTCATTCCTGTTCAGGACGGCTCAAGGACACTTAAAGATGCCATCAATGAAGCCTTTCGCGACTGGGCAGCCAACATGGATAATACCCATTATGTGCTTGGAACCGCATGCGGCGCTCACCCTTTCCCGGAAATGGTCACCTATTTTCAATCCATTATCGGCCGGGAAGCCCGCAAGCAAATAATGGACAGGGAAGGGAGACTTCCCGC
>JASFFJ010000384.1:0-7540 GCA_050124355.1 Desulfobacterales bacterium
AGAAAACCTGGCACTTGAGCATCAACAAACGGCCGAAAATCTAATGGCGGCCGGCCATGATTACGATGCCCGTCAGTATATCGAATTGGCGCTGGAACTGACCGAAAATCCGGAATTAAAAAACGCCCTTGAAATACAACTGCAAACCGGGGAAGCTCCTGAGACCGAGGACATTGTAGATGACCCTGTGGAAGTTGAAATTCAGGAGCATGACCCTGGTTACGAAGATGAGCCGGTTGAAGATTCGCCTGACATCGACGAGGATGAAGAACATTTCGCTGCGTTGGTTGGTACCTTGCCCGATGATGTCCAAGACATCTATCTGGGCTATGGAGAGGATTTTAAAGCCGGCTACCTGGCCCTGAATCGGGGAGATTTCGAAACAGCGGCCGAGCTTTTGGCCGCCGCCATGGAGGTGCATCCCGATCCGGCAGGCTATATTCCCTTAGAGCTGGCCACCGCCCGCCTGAATCTTGGCAAGCATGATGAAGCCCGCCGTCTGCTGGAAGCGTTTCTGGAACACCATCCGGATGCCCTGCCGGCCTATCAGCTGTTGTGCGAAGTTTATTGGGAAACCAAAGCATTTGACCACGCTGAAGAACTATTGGCCTCTTTGCCGCCGGACCTGGAGGAATCCGTCGCCGGTTATTTACTGCGTGGTGAAACCCTGTTTCAAGCGGAAAAATACGCGGATGCGAAATCATTTTACCGCGAATTTTTAAAAAAATATGAATGGAATGAGTCCATCGCCCGGGGCCTGGCCAAAACCCATGAAGCTTTGGGCGAAATGGCCAATGCCCGCAACATATATAGTGAGATCATGGCTCAGTGCAGCAGCTGTCACGCTCGGATCGACCCCTACATAAAGCAAAAATTTGCCGATCTCAGTTTTGCCTCCGGTCTGAATACCACTGCCGTTCTGGAGCTCTACCTTTCACTGGCCAGTGAAGTTCCGCAGAATGCAGCCGAATATTATCAAAAAATCAGCCGGATTTATTCTGCAAAAGGTAACCTAGAAGAAGCCCGTCGGTTCCAGCAGATATCCGAGAAATACGAAAATAAAGATGCCGTTTAATCCTGATTTTGTTCTCCCGGCAGCTGAATCGGCCCGGTCATTGTGGTTTGTTTTCTATGAAGGCCGGCTGTTGATAAAGGCCGGTGACACAGGTCAACTTATTCCCCGCAACCGGGATTTAACGAAATTCGACATCGCCCCTAGCCACAAACAGTATCTAGGCTCATTGGATGGCCTTCCATGTTATGCTGCCGAGTTATTGCATGATCGCAATCTTCCCGATGGTTTTGAATTTGAGGGTTTGCGGCAGCTTTTCGGCCGGTTGGAAGAAGAACTGATCTGGGTGGCGGGCCGCGCGAATCAGTTGGTAGATTGGAACCAGAACCATCAATTTTGTGGAAGATGCGGCCATGCCACCGAAGACAAGCAAAATGAACGCGCCAAGGTGTGTCCGAACTGTCGTCTGATTAATTATCCGCGAGTCTCGCCGGCCATCATCGTGGCTGTAATTAAAGACAATCGAATCCTGCTGGGTAGCAACCGGCGATTTAAAAACGGCTTTTACAGTGTACTTGCCGGATTTGCGGAACCGGGCGAAAGCCTCGAAGAATGTGTTGCCAGGGAGGTTTACGAGGAAGTCGGTATTGCTGTAGAGAACATCCGCTATTTCGGCAGCCAGCCTTGGCCTTTTCCTAATTCGTTGATGGTTGGATTTATAGCGGATTATGGCGGCGGTCGAATCAACGTCGATAATTCCGAAATTGTTAAAGCGGCATGGTATTCAGCCCGAAATCTGCCCCCCATTCCCCCTAAAATCAGTATTGCCAGACAGTTAATTGACTGGTTTGCTGAAAACTATTAGGTGTTTCACTCGTAAGAAGAGGTCTCTGAGGGGGCGTGACACTCTGATGGTATCATCTTGCTTTGGTTGCCCTTATACCGGCTGTAAAACTTGGAGCCTGACATTCTGGACGTAATCTTTTACCGCTTCGCGATAGGCCGCCATATGGGAAGTTTTCAGGTGGGCATGGAGGGCATCCAGACTTGCCCAGGCTTCAACCAGGGTGACGGTGTTTTGCCGGATTTCACCTTGAACAGGCAAACCGGAATCAACATCAACTGTCGGTTCGTAGGCCAAACACCCTTCTTCGGCTTTTACTCGCGGAACATTTTCTTGTAAAATAGGCAGATATTCGTTCAGACAATCCGGTTTTAACTCGATCGTGGCAATCACCTGAATCATGTGCGTTCCCCCTTTGGATGTATGTTGTTGACATAGGCGCAAAAAAGCGCAAAAGCCACAGAATTCGAATTTCAGGGCTTGCAAATGCCTTGCGTCAAAATGAATAAAAATCGGATTTCAGAAATTTTAAGAATCCATCCATGTTGAATGAAAAAAATCAGAAAGAGCCTATTGGAAATACGGGGGTTTGTCAAAGTTAAACTTGAGTGATTCATTTAACAATTATGGTAAGACCATGTAGCGCAGGGTTCACTGATAATTAAATTTTTTAAGTAAACGCTTCTTGACAAAAATCATTTTTTAGCTTAGTTTATAGCTAAACTATATAAGGATATAAAATCATGAAAGTCGGCATACATGAAGCCAAAACCAAGCTTTCCAAACTCATTCCCGCCGTGCTAGCAGGCGAAGAGGTGATCATCACCAAGGCCGGCCATCCGCTTGTAAAACTGGTACCCGTTGCGGAACAGGGCAGGAAAAGACCGCTGGGTGCCTATACGGGCAAAGTCCGGATCAAAGGAGACCTTATGGATCCTTTGCCAGAAGAAATTCTAAAAGGGTTTTGGCTGACAAAGGATGAAGATGCGTTATCTACTTGATACGCATACGTTTCTCTGGATGGCGGCAGAACCGGCGAAGCTCTCAGCAAAAATTGCCGGGATTGTCCTATCATCAGAAAACCGATTGTTGTTGAGTGCGGCAAGTGGCTGGGAGATCGCCTTGCTTTGGTATCTCAAACGTGTGCAATTGCCCGATCAGCCCCAACGGTTCATCCCCGAAGCCATGCAAAAACTCAGCGTAATTCCACTGCCCATTGGCTTTGATACCGCCATTTCAGCAGCCACCCTGCCTCTTGTTCACCGCGACCCGTTTGACCGTATCATTATCGCTGAAGCCCTCAAAGAAAACATGACGGTTCTTACCAAAGACAGCACATTTGCGGATTACGGTACTCGTATACTGTGGTGAGGCATTGGTCAGTGAATTTTGATGACCGGAAGCTGGCAGCCTTTTGCATAGGGATATGTTTCGTTTGGTTCATAACGCCCATCGACCCAAGGTAATAGGAATTCAGTATGTTTAAATTCATTCATGCAGCCGATGTACATTTGGACAGCCCCTTGCGCGGTCTGTCTCGCTATGAGTCTGCACCGGTCGAATCCATTCGCAATGCCTGCCGAAGAGCGTTCGAGAACCTTGTCGCTTTGGCCATTGAAGAAAAGGTCTCATTGGTTTTGTTGGCCGGCGATCTTTATGACGGTGATTGGAAAGATTATAGTACCGGTATTTTTCTAAGCCGACAAATGGGCCGCCTGGGCCAACACGGCATCTCAGTTTTTGCGGTTGCCGGCAACCACGATGCCGCCAATCGCATGACCAAAGCCCTTGATAACCCCACCAACATGACGATGTTGTCGTCTCGCAAGGTCGAAACCATCAGGTTGGATGACTTGAGGGTTGCGATTCATGGTCGTAGTTTTGAAACTCAGCATGTTAATGAAAACCTTGCGTCCGGTTTTGCGGCGGCTGAGCGAGGAATTTTCAACATCGGCCTGTTGCACACCAGTCTCGATGGCCGTGAAGGCCATGCCATGTATGCTCCCTGCTCGGTAGACGATCTGCGTGCCAAGGGCTACCAATATTGGGCCCTGGGACACATCCATAAACAAGAATTCGTGTCCGAAGACCCATGGATCGTGTTTCCCGGCTGCATTCAGGGACGTCATATTCGAGAGATTGGTGCCAAGGGATGTGTACTTGTTACCGTAGAAGACGGTGCCGTGAGCGCAGTTGAGAAGTGCCCGTTGGATGTATTGCGTTGGGTTGCGTGCGGTGTCGATTTAACAGATACGACTGAAATGCAAGAGGTACTTGAACTTGCTCGAAAGACCATTGAATATCAAAGCCAATCAGCGGATGGACGACCGATCGCCATGCGTATCCGTTTTGAAGGGGCATCCTCAACAGCGGATGAGCTATCCGCCTTTCCCGAACGATTTGAGCAACAAATCAAATCCATTGGGGCGGAAATTGCCGGTGATGATTTGTGGATAGAGAGGGTTGAAATTGCAGCGGTTGGTAAACTCGACTTAAAATCTGCCTATTCCGAAGACAGCGCAGTCGGCAAACTGCTAAGGGACATATTGTCCACACCGCACAATCCAGACGAAATCAGTGGCCTCAGAGATGTGGTTGCCGATCTCAGGCAGAAGATTCCATCAGAGGCTTTTGGCGCCGAATCCGTCTTAAATCTTGATGAAAGCCAAACCATCAAGCGATTGGTTGATGAGGCCAAGCATATGCTGGTTGGCAGATTGTTGACGGGAGGGGAGATAAAATGAGAATCGACCGATTCGATTTGATCGCATACGGCCCTTTCATCGACAGATCATTGAATTTATCGGAGGGAGCTGAGGGTTTGCACCTGATATACGGTGACAATGAAGCCGGTAAAAGTACCTCACTGAGAGCCCTTATAGCGTGGTTGTTTGGTATACCAACACGTACCAACGACAATTTCCTTCACGCGAATCCTCAACTGCGAATTGGCGGCAAGCTCAGGCTTTCAGGCGGCCAAGAAATAGAATTCCTGCGGAGAAAGGGTAAAAAGGGAACACTGTTAGCGCCTTGCACGGATACGCCTCTCGACGACTCGGCCTTATTACCATTTTTGCCGATTGGTATTGATGAGAATCTATTCAAGAAATTGTATGGCATAGATCATAATGGACTGGTTGCGGGTGGTCAGGAGTTGCTGGACCAATCCGGTGACCTCGGTCAAGCTCTCTTTAGTGCGGCGGTTGGAACCGCAAGTCTTCGTGAAGTTCTGTTCGATTTACGAAATGGCGCCGAAAAACTTTTCAAGCCCAGGGCATCTAAAAAGCTCGTGAACCGGGCGATAACGAGTTTCAAAGAAGCACAACAGCAAATCAGGGTTTCGAGTCTCCCGGTTGCAGAATGGAGACGTCTGCAAAAAGAGCTGACCGACACCATGGCCGCCATCCAACAGGCTGAAGAAGACATCGCCGGGAAAAGCAAAGAAAAAAGCCGCCTGGAAAGACTCAATCGCGTAAAGGGTGCCTTGGCTGAGCGTCGTGCGCTAATGGATCGAATTGAAGTGTTGGGAGACGTGTTGCTAGTGCCGGAAGATTTCGACGACCGCCGAAAAGCCGCCAATGACAAATTGCAAAATGCCAGTGAAATAAAAAAAAAAGCTGAAGCCAAGCTGGTCCGCCTGAAAGAAGAATCAAATTCGCTGAATGTTCGTCATGAATTGCTGGACAACGAAGAAACCATTTTGGCCATACACAAAGATCTTGGCGCTGTTGAAACAGCAATCAAAGATCGTCCTCGGCAAGATGGTAAACAGCGTTTGTTGCGCAATGAAGCCGAGCAACTGTTAAAAGGCATCCGTCCCGATATTGATCTCGATGACGCCGACCAGCTGCGACCGCTGATCAATAATAAAAAATGGATTTCCGGTTTGGCTCAGAAACACAGTCTCCTGAATCAAAAGAAGGATGAGACCGAAGCAGCACTGCGCAATGTTAGAGATGAGCAAGAGGCCATCAAAAAAGAGCTGGGTGACCAGGTGCAGTCGAACTTGGACCTCAGCGAACTGAAGGCGGCGGTCGCAGATGCTCGCAAGGCCGGTGACTTGGAACAGCGATTGGCTGATACCCAAAAACGGGCTTTTGATGAAAAGGTGGCCTGTCAGAATGAACTTTCCAGGCTCGGAAGATTTTCCGGAACCATCGAAGCACTATTAAAAATCGCGATGCCGGTACCGAAGACCCTGGATAGTTTCGAGAGGCGCTTTGATGAACTCTCTGAAGAAATCAGGGATTATGGTCGCAAGCAAAAAGATCTCGAAGCCGAGCAGAAACAGGCCGAGCAGGACTTAAAGGCGCTGCTATTGACAGGCGACGTGCCGACAATTTCGGAACTTGATCGCGCCCGATGGGATCGTAACATTGGATGGAAATTCATTAAACAAAAATACATCGAAGGAATCGATGTCGACAAAGACATTTCAGAATTTGCGTCTGATATCGATCTTGCGACATTTTACGAGCAAAAGGTCGACCTTGCAGATCAGGTATCGGATCGACTCCGGTTGGCTGCAGATCAGGTGGTGAAGCGGGCAAATCTTGAGGCAAAAATTGAAAATCTGAAATCGCGTTACAGCGACATCACAAAAGAAGTCAAAAAGGCGAATGAGAAAAAGGCGGCAGATCTAAAGGAATGGCATTCTATTTGGAAACCATTGGGAGTTGCCCCTGGAAACCCAAGAGAGATGAAACAATGGCTTCTCAGAGTTGACAAGCTGGTCGCAAACATTCAGACGGCAAATAGGGTTTCCGGTGAGGTCAAAGATCTATCTGAAGATTGCAAGGCCCTAAAGGAATCTGTCTCCGGACAGATAGCTAAATTCGACCCTTCAATACGTCAGCAAGATTTGAGCCTTGAGGCTATGATTAATCTATGTGAGCAGCGAATCGAGCGAGAGGAAGCTGCTCTCGAACGCAAACGCCAATTGGAACATTCACTGGGCAATACCGAGATTCGCATCAAAAGAGCATCCGAGGAGCTTACCTCCATTGAGAACGATCAACTCAGCTGGGTGCAGGATTGGGGACGGGCGATTGATGGCCTGGGACTGAAACCGGATGTCCATCCGGAGCAAGCAACCGAGGCCTTTGATCAACTATTGGCATTTTTTGAGAAATTGGACCAATCAGAGGAGCTACGCAAACGAATTTACGGAATAGACCAAGTATCTGAAAAATTTGAAAAAAAGGTTTTTGAGATTGCCGATGGGATTGGCTTCCAAAGAGACGGCCAAACGCCCATCATGATTGCCGCGCAGCTAAATCGTGGGCTGAATGAGGCACGTGAAGCGCGGGCGAGTGTCCAAAAGATAAATATCCAGGCAAAGGAGATTGCGGAAGAAATCGAAGACGCTGATATCGTGATTCGATCCGCCCAGGCCCAGCTTGCTCGTTTGAGAGATCAAGCGCGGGTTGAGACCGACGATCAATTGGAGAGGGTCGGAGAAAGCTCTCGAAAAATGCGTGAGCTGCAGCAAAAGTTGGATACGCTCGAACAAGAGCTCACACGCAATGGCGATGGCCTGAGCATTGCGCAATTGGAGAAAGAGGCCAACGATTCGGATATCGATGCCATCGAAGGGGAGCTGGAAAGCGTCTCTTCGGAGCTGAAAGCGCTGCAGGCTAATCGGGACACGCTGCGCGACCATCGACAAACTCTGCGAAACGAGA
>JASFFJ010000385.1:0-7478 GCA_050124355.1 Desulfobacterales bacterium
CTGGCCGCAGTGTTGACATAAAAACCCTTGCATATTTTCAATCCAGCCTAAAATCGGTATTTTTTCTTTTCTGAAAAAATCGATCATATTTTTGACATAGATTGCCGAAGATTGCCAGCTTGCGAGGCTTCGTCAGTGTTACTATTAGATATCTCATCTCTGTTGTTCTGACTAATTTCCATACAATACCCCCTATTGTATCCCCATAACCTCCCTTCTAATTAAACGGTTAAATTAGCGAGGTGCTGCGGTGTTAAAAAATCTCGACCAATCAATCGAATGTTTCCTGAAGGCTGATATCTGCTTATAGGGTAAAAGCATTCAGTCCTTCTGCTTTGGTTTTGAGGTTGAGGGAGAATACCAATCCTTTTCAGACAAATTTAGCATAATGCATGCCAATCAAAGATAAAATATAGAAATGTATATAATTCAGAATGTTATCTCTGTAGCATATGCGCCAGATGATGATAAGACTTGTAGAAGTAGAGAATTTTCTAAAATTATTTCGTAAAATATCGAAGTTTATCAGTCGGCAGTTCTGTGTCGACGTATTTTAAATTTGGAATACGGAATATTAATTCTGAAACACATGACTACTCTGATTTTTCCCAGAATCCCCGATCCATATGAACGTTTCCAGGAAGGGTGGGCGTAACGGCCTGGTCCAGAAGCCGGGTGCCCTCGCGGTAATAGATATTGGGTTGAGTAATTACATGGGGTCCATTCACTCGCACCAGTTTTTCTCCCTTGATCAGCTGGCTGACCTCGCTGGCCGGATCACGGATATCTCCGAAGGTGCGGGCTCTGGTCGGGCAGGTCACCACGCAGGCGGGCTTTTCTCCGCGCTTCAGACGATGTTCGCAAAAATCGCACTTGTCGGCGATTGGCAAATTTTTTCTCGTAATCGATCAATTGGATCCCTGCTTCATGCAGTTGCCAGGACATCGCTTGCGGATAACAAATCGGTTGGTATGTTCCGAAAAGCACCAATCGGTCAAAACAGTTCAACACACCGGCGATATTTTTCTCGAATCGTTTGGTTAGAAGCTCGGCAATTTTCATCTGTTTGTTCTAACATTATTCGTTGAATAAGAAAATATTGGTTCCGAGTCTTAGAAATTATTATTTTGTATTTTATGGCAAAAATTTGTATTGGGCTATTTTTACTATCTTCAAGCGAGTGAATATTTTCGATTGAAGATTAAATATTCAATCGTCAATCTTGAATATTCAATTCCGGTTTATCCGGGTTGGGTTTAATAAAGTTTATTTTAGAGAAAGGAGTACCAAAAATGGAAAATTGCAAGGCATTTCGTATTCACAATGAAAACGGAGAGATTAAGGCGCGTTTTGACCAGCTGGAAATGGATCAGATCGGCACCGGTAATGTTGTAATCCGGTCTGCTTACTCCAACGTCAATTACAAAGATGCGCTGGCGGCAACAGGTGCCGGCCGAATAATGAAAACGTTTCCGCTGGTGGCCGGAATCGATGCGGCCGGATACGTTCACGCTTCTGAAGATCCCCGCTTCAAGGAGGGTGACCCGGTTTTGATTGTTGGATGCGGTCTGGGCGAGGAATATGATGGCGGCTTTGCCGAGTATGTGAGAGTCAAAGGGGATTGGATCGTTCCGTTGCCGGAGGGTTTGAGCCTGTATGAAACGATGGCTCTCGGTACCGCAGGCTTTACCGCCGGAATGGCGATCCAGAGAATGGAGGACAACGGACAGGCTCCCAAAAATGGCCCCATTTTCGTCACCGGCGCCACCGGCGGCGTCGGCGGGCTGGCCACTTCCATGCTTTCCGGCCTGGGCTATCATGTGGTCGCGCTCACAATTGTACCGCACACGGAGGGCTATCTAAAAAAAATCGGCGCAACCGAAGTGGTGGATGGAAATGAACTCGAAATGGGTGAGCGCCCTCTCGAAAAAGCGCTGTGGGCCGGGGCCATAGACGCAGTGGGCGGCAAGACCCTGGCATGGATCACCCGAACGATCAAGCCACTGGGAAACATCGCTTCTATCGGTCTTGCCGGCGGTTCCGATCTGGTAACCACCGTCATGCCGTTTATACTCAGAGGTGTAAACCTGCTGGGCATCAACTCCACTTATTGCCCGGTTCCTTTTCGGGAGAAAATTTGGTCGCGGCTGGCCACCGACTTGAAACCAAAAGCCCTGGATGTCATCGTCAACCGCACTGTGGCCTTCGATGATCTTCCAAATCTATTCAATAGTTACATTGAGGGCAACGTAACCGGGCGCACCGTTGTTAAGATTAGCTGATCCATATGATCACATGATCATTATTTGTGTTGACAATATGACAATCGGCATATATATTATGAGCAAATGCTCACAATAGAAAGGATGCGCCATTTACCAACTAACAATAACGAAGGGAGGTGAGCAATATGCCACAGAGAGATAAAACAGGCCCTCAGGGCCAGGGTCCGAAAACAGGACGCGGCATGGGAAAACGCGGCCCTCAAGACGGAACCCCTGGACCGCAAGGACAAGGCGGAAGAGGAACCGGAATGGGTCAAGGCCGGAGACCGGGCCGGGGCGCCGGCCGCGGTCAGGGCAAAGGCAGAGGCACTGGGCAGGGTCGCGGTAGGCAGTAAAACAAATCAACCGATGACCTGCAAAAATCATTGGATGCCATTAACCAACGCATTGATGAGCTGAAGTGATACCTTCCAAAGCGCCTTGAAACAGCTGCCGTGTCGGAGGCGGCCTGACAATCAATGGAATGAGGGGTGGTCATCGGACCGCCCCTTAATTTTTGGGTTGCCTGGGGTCAGTTTCCGAAGGCGTGGTATTATCTTTATTTGAATAAAACACAAGGTTAAATAAGATAGAGAAACTAAGACAGCATCTCTATTTTTCTCAGGAGGCGCGACTCAGGCAGCTTCTTTGCGGTGGAAAATAATAACCAGACTGCCAAGATCACATCCAATGTGCTGTGCAATCACAGGACATTTTGCTTTAAGAATGAAAAATATATCTTTCTCTGCATCCGACAATGTTTCATAGTTGCCCTGCCCTTTTGATATCACCAGATCGGCTTTGTCAAACTGCTGTCTGAAAACATCCGAACACTCTTCGAGAATCGTCCCCGGTGCGTCTGATCCATTGTCAACCACTTGGACCAGTGCTGTCATACCTGTTTCTTCGGCGTCAGCCATAGTTGCGTCGTTTAATACCGAACTTCCCCTGACGGCAAAGGTAACCTTGTCCACGGGCAGTTGTTCGATTAACAAGCGATCGAAAACAATTTCGCCGCAGTTATCTCCCAGATAGAGAATATTTTCAGCTGACCGGACAGCACCCTCCAGCAACCCTGTGTTTCCCAGCAACCGGCCGGACATGGCATGCCCAATTGCGTCATCAAGGCCGGATGGATCGATCTCGCTGTTTGGTCCCAAATCGATCATGTTACCGGCTATGGCCAGACGCACGGCCGTTTCAAGGGGCATGGGGGATCGTTCAATTATTTTTTTGAATTGCGGATATAGGGCAAGGGCATGACGGTTGAAACGATCCTTTACATGCTTGTAAGGGTCTTTGTTTCGGGAGAGCTCTCTGACAATCCGGTGGATCTGCTGCCCCATCACCGGGGGAGCCTGGTTAAGATTCATTCGACCAGCCGCGTCCATAATCTCACGAAGTACCCGCTCATGGATTATTTCATCTGAAGTTGCTAGCCGGACGGCATCAAGGGCCTGACGGATAAAACACGGTAAGCAGTCTAGAAAGGTTTTCATAGCCCCCGAGGCGATCTTTGATAACCAACTTATTTTTCAGGTCAGATTGAATGTTAGCGGGGCGGTCTGACATCCGCCCCGCTTTCAACCGTAGCAAGTTTTTAAGAGGGTGGTCCACCACCCCGTAAGGATCTCATTTTGCCGGATACAACTTCTTCCAAGGATGGCGCTTGAGTTCCTGATAGCTGGTCAACGCCAGATACAGCGCACCCACCGCCAGTTCAGCACAGTGGGTGTTCTGTGCCGGCAGCGTTTCCAAATAAGAAATAACATCTTCCGCTGTTATCTCCCAGGCATCTTCGACCTTTCTGCCTTCTGCCAGCTCGGCCACCGTATTGGCACAGGCGTTGGTATTCATGCAACCGTCGGTATCATAACAAACCAGCTTAATGCGTCCATGGCGGATGGACAGATAAATTTCTACCGTATCACCGCAATCACCGGTTCGCTTCCCATACCCATCCGGATGCTCGATTCTCTCCCGCCGGTCGTAGCGATTGGCCATCTCCAAATAGTGGCGCGAATGGTCCTGCCAGAATACGAATTTTTCTGTCTCCATTGTCTTACTCAACAAAAATAGTAGAAAAGATTTAATGGTTGATAAAGGGACACAGATTTAAACAGATCCCCACAAATGCTGATAATTCTGGTGCTTTTCCAAACCTAGCTGAAAAAACAATCTTCTATCTGTGCAATCCGTGTTCATCCGTGTCCTAATTAGAATTTAATTAGTGATCGCAGACATTACTGCCGGTCTGCAGCGTATTATCCAGATACTGTTTTACCAGTTCCTCAGGCGCTAGCGCCGAGGCCCCAACAATCACCTTTATATCGTTTTGGGCAAAGAGGTCCAACGCCCTGGCGCCCATTCCGCCGGCAATGATCACATTGGCACCCAGTTCATGCAGCCATTTTGGCAGCACACCGGGTTCATGGGGAGGCGGGACGAGGGTTTCCTTATTTTTGATCTCATTGCCTTCAACTTCTACCAATGCAAATTCCTGACAATGCCCGAAATGGGCGGTGAGTTTTCCTTCAGCCAACGGTATTGCAAACTTCATGATAATTTTCCTCCTGGTTAAATTAAATATATTATTAAAGCTTTTCTGATAGCCGCTGCCAGGTGTCCCGAATGGCATCGCCGACATTGGATTGGCCATCATATTCAAAAACGGTTTGGGCCTGGATCATGGCTTTGGTAAAAATCGGATCAAAGGGGATGCGGCCCAAACAGGTGATCTCTTTTTCTTCAGCATATTTTTCAATCTCCCGGGTTAACTCTAAATTGAGATCAAATTTGTTGACGCAAACAAGGGCCGGTATCTTGAAATGGGCGGCAAGCTGGGCCACCCGCTCCATATCATGTTTACCGGAAACCGTCGGTTCGGTGACGATCAGGACTGCGCTGGCGCCGCCGATAGAAGCAATCACCGGGCAACCCACGCCGGGGGGGCCATCTGTCAGAATCAGATCCAGGTTCTTCGCTTCGGCAAGCTTGCGAGCCTCCTGACGCACCAGGGTCACCAGTTTACCGGAATTTTCTTCGGCAATGCCAAGCCGGGCATGCACCATCTTTCCAAAGCGAGTATCCGAGATGAACCACTCCCCGCAGGTATTTAGCGGAAAATCAATGGCCCTTTCGGGGCAGAAATGAACACAAACGCCGCAGCCTTCGCAATCAATGGAACTGACTTCATACTGCGCGCTGATGGCACTGAAGCGGCACATCTCCCGACACAAGCCGCATTCGGTGCATGAGTCTTTGTTGATTACGGCGGTGTTTCCTGACTGAAAATCCGTACGCTGAATCACATCGGGATTCATGATTAAATGCAAATCGGCCGCATCCACATCGGCGTCGCAGAGAACTTTATTTTCGGCCAATGAGGCAAAGCCGGATATTAAACTGGTCTTACCGGTACCACCCTTGCCGCTGATGACAATTAATTCTTTCATGAAAACTGCTCCACGTTAGCACTGCTTAAAAATTCTTAACTGTTCAGCCACCAAGTCACAAAGGCACCAAGAAAAGAAACACGTATTAAAATTTTAGTGTCTTTGGGTCTTTGTGGCTAAGTGATTAAAGCAGTTCTTTGATTTTCTTATAAAGCTCCTGAAATTTTTCCTTCCATTCAGGCATCACGTCCACGATCATATCGCCCCGGGAATAGGCCTCGGCAATGCGCCGATCAAACGGTATTTCCATGAGAATCGGTAAGTTTTCATTGGCGGCGTATGCTTTCACTTTTTCGTCTCCCATATCGGAGCGGTTAATCACCAGCCCACAGGGAATCTTGAGAATCCGGGCCGCACCGATCGCCAGCTCCAGGTCGTGAAGACCAAACGGGGTCGGTTCGGTCACCAGCAAAATAAAATCAGCCGGTTTCATGGTTTCGATCACCGGGCACGATGTACCCGGCGGCGCATCCACAATGGTGAGTTTTGCCGGATTTTTGTATGACAACACTTTTTGAATCAGCGGTGGCGACATGGCTTCGCCCACTCTCAATTTTCCATGGATAAATTCGACACCGTTGCAATGACCTTTTTCAAGGATACCCAATTCCCGACCTTTTTCCGTAATGGCCCCTTCCGGACAGACCGCCATACATCCGCCACAGCTGTGACACAGTTCTTCGAACGGTAAAACCGTCTCACCAACGACCACGATGGCCTTAAACTCGCAGATGTCTCCGCATTTTCCGCACAGCGTGCATTTATCCATATCAATGTCAGGGACCGGCGTGGTAACGGATTCGGTGCGATCGAAAACCGGATGAATGAATAGGTGGGCATTGGGCTGCTCAACATCACAATCCAGCAATTGAACACCGGAGCCAATCGATAAGGCCAGATTGGTAGACACCGTGGTTTTGCCGGTGCCCCCTTTTCCGCTGGCAACACTAATGATCATGTTTTTTCTCCGTTACTTAATTTTTAGCGGGCTTTCCCGCAGCAACTGCCAGGCCCCTGGCAGTCGGCCTGGTGCGGCTGCGAGCCACAGCACCCGGTATCACCGGCCCCGGGCAACCTGGTGTGTGGTGCGCCGGATAATGAAGAATGGGCTGATACTAGTTTTTTAAGTTTTGGACTACCGCAGAAAGAACATTGCGGCTGATCCGATGAAATATTCATCAGCAGTTCGCTGATGCCTCCACAATTCTCACAGACATAATCATATAGCGGCATGCTATCTCTCCTTTCACCTGAATATTGCATGAAAATTAAACCCAGTGACCTTCCACATCAGCCTCGGCGGAGATTTCAAGTTCTCCGTTGTTAAATTGTGCGATGGCATCGGTGACGGTCCCGCCGGCGCCGGTCATGATTTTAATGCCGGCACTTTGCAGGACCTTAAATGCTTTCGGCCCGCAATGGCCGGTAATTAAGGCATCCACTTGATGATCGACGATGGTCTTGCCGGCCTGAATCCCGGCGCCCTGGGGAAGATTGAGATTCTGTTTGTTTTCAATAACTTCAAATGTCATCGTATTTGGATCAACAATTATAAAATAGGCGGCTCGTCCGAAGCGCGGATCCAAATTAGCGTCTAATCCCTTCCCGGTAGATGTCACGGCTAATTTCATTATTCGAATCTCCTTGGTTCTTCATTTTGTATAATTCGGTAACAATCTAATATTATATATAATATCCACCATGCTTAATATTGTTAATGAGTATATGCTCAAAACAACTTTAAGTGCTGTGGGGTGTG
>JASFFJ010000386.1:0-7475 GCA_050124355.1 Desulfobacterales bacterium
CATTGCGCTGCAAGTGCAGCATAATTTGTCCAGCGGCTTCGTCCGGGGTGATGTCGGTGGTATCGATACGGACTTCCGGCGAGCAAGGCGTTTCATAGGGGGCATCGATCCCGGTGAAATCTTTGATAAGGCCGGCTCTGGCTTTGGCATACATACCTTTGCGGTCTCGCTTTTCACAGACTTCAAGGGGTGTTGACACATGAACCTCGATAAAACCACCATAATCTTCATTAATTCGTCTGATCTCGTCTCGGGTGGCGGCATAGGGCGCAATGGGTGCGCAGATTGCGATACCACGGTTCTTAGTGATCTCACCGGCGACAAAGCCGATTCGCTGGACGTTTAAATCCCGGTGTTCTTTGGAAAAACTCAGTTCGCTGGACAAATTCTGGCGCACGATGTCGCCGTCCAGCAGGGTTACCGGACGGTCCCCGATCTCCAGAAAGCGGGCATAGATAATTTTTGCGATGGTGGATTTACCTGAGCCGGAAAGACCGGTTAGAAATACCGTAAACCCCTGACGTCGAGGAGGCGGGTAGGCTTTTTGCAGTTCCTCGACGACTTCAGGAAACGTCGCCCATTCCGGTATTCGACGACCTGTGCGAATTCGTTTGCGGATATCGGACCCAGAAAGAGATATTATTTGGGTGCCTTCAGGAACCTGATCGGCACTGCGAAATTCATCTTCAAACGGCAGATAGACCATTTCAGTGAAAGGAACAACAGTCAGACCGATTTCCTGGCTATGAGTTTCGGTTAATTTGCTGGCTTCGTTACTTTCATAATAGGGTTGACCATTGTTATCCGGGCCAGGACCGGCATGATCCCGACCAGTGATGAAATGAGTGCAGCCGTAATTTTTAGCGATGATCGCATGCAGCAGTGCTTCCCTCGGACCGGACATGCGCATAGCCAACGGCAGCATACTTAAAATATGGGAATCGGGCGGGTAGTGCCGGACCACATGTCGATAGCATCGCACCCGGGTGAAATGGTCAAAATCACCAGGCCGGGTCATACCTGCGATGGGGAGCAGGAGCAGGTTCGTCCTCGCCTGCTGCATGGCATTGATTGTCATTTCAAATTGTGGGCGATGGATCGGATTGTGCGTTAAAAAGCCCGCCATCCGCTTCCAGCTCAGCTTTTTAAACGACGCCCGAATTTCTGCGGGTGTCATGCGAAGCTGTTTAAAATCGAAATGGAGTGGCGTGCTGATAACTTCCAAGGCGCCTCCGAGATAGTAATCACCCACACTGCTAAAAAGATAATCGGTTCCAGGATGATTGCGATCAGCTGTACCGTAAATCTTTATGGCTTCTTTCTGACGATCGGCTTGCCAGATATCCTCAATATGCATAATCGCAAGCAAAAATCCTTCCGGATCTCTGAGTGCAACCGACTGACCGACCTCCAGCCTACGTGCCTGCAGTTCGCCGACATCAAGGTAAATGGGAATCGGCCACAATTGATCGTTTTGTAGTCGCATGCGATCGAGTACGGATTCATAATCAGAGCGGGTCATAAATCCCATAAGCGGCGAAAATGCACCGGTTGAAAGCAATTCCAAATCACACAATTGACGGTCATTCAAAATAATATCCGGTAAATTAAAAACGATTTCTTTAAGCTTGGCGGCGCGTTGGTCATCTACGAGAAGATTGACCAGCGAACCTCCGTGGGGCTTGTTACGGTTTTCATCATTCATTAAAAAGGGCTCCTAAATTGTAAGCAGAATAGGTGCGGTATATTCAATAATTCGGGATTGAGGGTAGAGTACTTGTCCTTGATTCCGATTGCAGGCTACTTTGTACTATATCAAATTTAAGTAAATAAAAATAGCATTTAAACTGATTTCAGAGCACAATAGATTGGAAAATTTGCAACAGTAGTAAGATTTCTGCTGAAGGTGAAAGCTGCCCGAAACATGATTTTGAGAGCAACTTTTCACCTCTCAAGCTAAGTTTTTACATATGGGGGCGCTGTCTATTGACAATAGCCGCATATAGATGGTTGAATAACCGTATCCGACGATTTGTCCACGTCCAGTGAATCAGACACCGTCGTGTTAAGGTGCATCTTTCTTTTTTTGAGAACATCAAAATTGCTATCAACACCAAATGGATCTACAACACCCATCTGCATCTCCTCCTGAAATACTCGCTCCGGCTGGAAATAAAGCTTCTTTTCTGGCAGCTATAGCTGCGAAAGCTGATGCTGTTTACTGTGGCCTAAAATTTTTTTCCGCCCGCATGGCAGCAAAAAATTTTACAATCGAAGAGTTTACCGCTCTGGTCGACCTGGCCCACAAGAAAGGTGTTAAGGTTTTTGTTGCCCTTAATTCACTGTTAAAGCCCGATGAACTCACACCGGTTGGACAATTTTTGGATCTCCTTCAGCGCCATGTTAAGCCTGATGCTATCATCATTCAAGATCTCGGCATGGTGTCTCTGATTCAACAGGCCGGCTTTTCCGGTGAGATTCATCTTTCGACCCTCGCAAATGCAAGTTTTCCAGCGGCACTGCAGATCATCCGGCAGCATCTTCATGTGGACCGCGTGGTGCTCCCGCGCGAGCTTAACGTTGATGAACTCAAAACCTTGGCCAGGGAGTGCCCAACTGATTTAAACCTGGAAGTATTTATTCATGGAGCGCTTTGTTACGGGGTCTCTGGAAGATGTTACTGGAGCAGCTATATGGGAGGAAAGAGCGGTCTTAGAGGACGGTGTGTTCAACCTTGCCGCCGACGTTACACCCAGACCGGCCAAACTCACAGATATTTTTCCTGCCAGGATTTAAGTGTCGATGTATTGACCAAGGTGCTTTTGTCCATACCAAAAGTTCGAACCTGGAAAATAGAGGGTCGAAAAAAAGGCCCACATTATGTCTATTACACGGTTCGCGCTTACCGGATGCTCAGAGATCACCATCGTAATTCAAAAAAGAAAAAGGAAGCGCTGGATTTGTTGGGTCGTGCGCTGGGTCGTACGGGCACCCACTATCAATTTCTACCCCAACGGCCGCAGGATCCCGTCAATCTTCGTAGCCAAACCGGTTCAGGCATGCTGGTGGGAAAAGTTAAGGGCGCCAAGAAAAATTCCTATTTCAATACAAGGGAAGCCTTATCCCCAGGGGATGTGTTGCGAATAGGATACGAAGACGAATCCGGACACCGTACAATACGCATCGGACGCGCAATTCCCAAAGGCGGCCGGATGTATATAAGCCCTTCTTCGAAATTAACGGTTGCCAGGGGTGCACCGGTGTTTTTGACGGATCGGCGGGAGAAGCATTTGAATTACGAAATATCGGGACTGGAAGCTCAGCTCGATCCGATACAACCGTCTTGCCAGCGTGGTTCCACTTTCATTCTTACGTTGCCGGCCGGTACTAAAAAAAAATCAAGATTGGTGGAAATTCCGGTATTTCGAAGCTTGGCGGGAACAAATCCGCCGGAACGTTTTGGGCTCTGGTTGTCAGGCGGGATTATTAAAAAAATGTCCGGAAAAATTGTTTCCAGGATCAGCTGGTGGCTTAGCCCGATAATATGGCCTGAAAATGAAAAAGCAGTCATCGAACAGGTGAAGTTTGCAATTAAAAAAGGAGGCCGGCATTTCGTGTTGAATGCACCCTGGCAGATTGCATTTTTTAAAAAGCGAGAAGGGTTTAAACTTTGGGCCGGTCCATTTTGTAATCTCGCCAATCCATTGGCTTTCAAAATCGCAGGTGCCATGGGCTTCTATGGCGCTTTTGTCAGTCCGGAACTTGGCTCCGGAGATTATTTGCGACTGCCGCGGCATAGTCCGATTCCCCTGGGAATTGTTACCAAGGGAAATTGGCCCCTGTGTGTGGCGAGAACGATTGCAAAAGATTTTCAACAGAATAAAACTTTTTCAAGTCCCATGGGCGAACAGGCCTGGGTGACCCGTCATGGTTCCGATTATTGGATCTATCCAAACTGGAAACTGGATTTGCGCGCCCACAAAGACGCGCTGCGTAAAGCTGGATATACCCTTTTTGTTGATTTGATCGAACCGCTCCCAAAAGGTGTCAAGATGAAGAAACGGCAGGGATTGTGGAATTGGAACATAAATCTTCGTTGAAGCGCTAAAGACAGAGACCAGAAAAAAGAGAGCAGCGACAGGGTGATAGAAAAATGTTGATTCCGTTTTTGCAACGTCATCTTCTGGCTTATTTTTTTTCTAGTTCTTCTTTTAATTTTTTTTCCATTTCTGTAAAGAGGTCTTTTTTCTTTTGTTTCTGCTGGGCCTGAAAGGACTCTATTTTGCGCGAAAAGGATTTCTGGGTGTCCTGAAATTTCTTAAGATCTTCTTTAAATTTGTTTTCCGGCTCATGGCGGGGCAAGTTTTCCAATTTTAAATGGTCATTGACGAATAACCGGGTACCGTAGGATCCCTCCACGGCATTAATAACTTCAATCTCTTGAAGTTTGCGACAGATGAAGTGGCCCTGTTCTGCGGAAAGATGAATGACCCGGCATACATCTTCGACAGTGGGTGGTCGGGAATGTAAGTGTTCATAAATACGGATGGCCGCAACCACCAGATGGGACTGGGAATATAAGTCGGTTTTCTTGTTTTGCATGAACGCCCTTGACTAAAGAGATCTTAAATAGCGGTCCGAACTTGACATACAAGTTGAAGCAGATTAACATTTCTGTGAAATTTGTCAATATTCACGAGGTTTTTTTTAAAATTTCGAGATTTTGATTTTCAATAAATAAATGTTTTGCAGGGGAGGTTGACATGACTGAAATCGTTGATGTAAAAGCCAGAGAAATTATAGATTCGCGAGGAAACCCCACCGTCGAAGTCGATATATATCTTGCATGCGGCGTTATGGGACGAGCGGCCGTACCATCTGGAGCCTCCACTGGAAAACGAGAGGCCCTTGAGATGAGAGACAAACGGTCAAAGCGTTTTGGCGGTAAAGGTGTTACCAAAGCCGTGAAAAATGTTCTCACTGTCATCGCTCCCGAAATCAAGGGATTAGATGCCACCAATCAGATTTCATTGGACCGTTGTTTGATCAATCTGGACGGTACGGCAAACAAATCAAAACTGGGTGCCAACGCGATCCTTGGTGTCTCCATGGCAGTTGCTAGAGCTGCAGCCATGGCCTATGAGATGCCGCTTTACCGGTATCTCGGGGGGATCAATGCAAGAAACCTTCCTATTCCGATGATGAACATCATCAACGGGGGGGCCCATGCAGGCAACAACTTAGATATTCAGGAATTTATGATAATCCCCTTCGGAGCCAAAACCATCGCTCAAGCGGTTCGGATGGGTGCGGAAACGTTTCACCGGTTAAAAGCAATTCTCAAAAAGAAAAAACTATCCACGGCAGTCGGCGATGAAGGTGGATTTGCACCGGACCTTGAATCCAATGAAATGGCCATTCAATTGATAATGACGGCCGTCGAAAATGCCGGCTACAAGCCTGGAAAAGATATCGGAATTGCTCTGGACGCAGCTGCCAGCGAATTCTATCAAAACGGAAAATACGTTTTGAAATCCGAAAATAAAAAATTGACAGCCGCCAAGATGACCGACTACTACGAAGATCTCATAAACCGCTATCCGATCCTATCTATAGAGGATGGCCTCGCAGAAGGAGATTGGGAAGGTTGGAAAATCATGACAGACCGGCTGGAAGGGGCCGTTCAGCTTGTGGGAGACGATATATTTGTGACAAATCCCAAGATATTCAACAAGGGAATTGAGCAGGGCATCGCAAACTCTATTTTAATAAAGTTGAACCAGATCGGAACCGTTACCGAAACCCTTGATTGTATCGAGATGGCCAATCAAGTAGGTTACACCACGGTAATATCTCACCGCTCCGGTGAAACGGAAGACACTTTTATCGCCGATCTTGTCGTTGCGGTAAACAGCGGTCAGATAAAGACAGGCTCCTTGTCTCGCAGCGATCGGCTTGCCAAATACAACCAACTCATCCGAATCGAAGAAGACTTGGGGGAGGCGGCTTTGTTTCCCCGTGAGCTATTTTAAATCTTAGCTTGTTTCCTCAATGGCAAATATTGTCTTGGCATTAAAGCAATATTTAGCTCTGCGAATTTGGCAATAAAGCGCAAGTAAATATATCACAAACCAGGTGCCTATGAATGCTGAATACAAGAAGTGCCTTGTTTTCACCTCTCTCGTATCGATTTTAGCTGTCTTTGTTGCTTCGACGCATGCTTACGTCCTTCAAGGACCGCACATACTTGACTTGATGGTCGAAAATCTCGGGAAGGCTAATAGTCTGTTCGTCTCCCATAAGATCATATATTATCGGGCTGGTTTGGTTGATGATTCGGAACCGCTTTCCCCACCTAGTCAATTAGTACCTTCTTATGATGCGGGTGATATTTCGGACCGTTGGGGCCAGTCGGAGAGCAATTTTGCCGATGGTATGGCCCAGGTCGATGAAACTATGGAACTGGACGGATCTTTAAGGTTTATTTTTTCCCAAGCTTTTCGTTCGGATGCAAGATCCAATGATTCGGAGCGTATTTACATTTTCTCTGGCGGTAGGAGTCTAACGCTCATTGACGGAAACAGTGTGCCAGAGGCCGCGAATCGGTTTGATCTCTACAAGGATATTTTGTTTTACCACTCGCGTGAGGCACTTGTCGACAGGCTGTTGCAGATAGGGGTGAATGTCACTGTAACGAGTCTGGGGCGATTTGAGGAAAAAATTGCATTTGTTATCGGCGCGCAGTATCCGGATGAGTCCGTTTCCCAGGTGTGGGTTGATCAGAAAACTTTCCTGCCCTTGCGCTGGATTATCCATGGGGTTGATCCGGCCGGCGAATCGGACACACTGGAGTTTCGGTACCTGATCTGGTGGAAAACCGGCAAAATCCGCTACCCGTCTCGTATCGAGTTTTATCAGGACGGGCATCTGGTGCGTGTGAATCAAGCTATAAATTTGGAGGAGAATCCCACGTTTCCAAAAGAACTTTTTGATATCGACTTTTTGAAGACTGCTTTTCCCCGGGCGCCGGTGCAGCCGATCGTGCCCGGTGAGCCCGAAGAACCCAGTGAGGTTGAAAAAACCATCGAAGAATTCAGGCGTATTTTTGAATGACGTTAAAAAGCGCCAAAATAAAACATACCTATAAAGATTCCGGCTTTACTTTCTTTTTCGATTATCTTATTATTGTAATTAACCAACATCAATTTGGTAATGTGCCTGACAGCTTTTGACTCAAGACCAAAATGAAATAAGAGGGGCTCATCAAAATTCAAGTCAACCGCCGATTTCTCAGTTCAAAACAATATTCCAAACCCCTTTGGGTAAGATAGCGCAAGGGGGTTTTCGCTTTTTTTTTACAAAGCATTGGTTTTTTGAAAATTTTAAATACCGTGGATCGAGTCATTTCCGCTGGTGATTTATATCTAATATTGAAAGCCTATTCCTTATGGTCAGGGTTCCTTACTCCTCCATTT
>JASFFJ010000387.1:0-7438 GCA_050124355.1 Desulfobacterales bacterium
TTGAAATTAGCATGTTACAACCTTTGAACGTTGAACCCTGAACCTGGAACCAATTACTTTAGCCTCTATCAATATATCTTTATGATAAACTCTGGGTCTGGTTAGAAAATCCACCCTGAATTTATCCAAGAGTTAATTGCAAGGCCACTTTTCGGCGGCCGCCCGCAGCACGGCGTCTTCCGGCGCTATATCCTTGAATTGGGGATTTTTCTCGTACCACTTTAAAAAGGTCAGGGCCAGTTCGACACGTGAAGGGTCTTTCGCCGGACAGGTGATCGGATCGATGTCATCAGCCATGGATATCGCCGTGTGGTAATGGGCCAGGCCGGTCACGAAGCCCAGGCAGAAGTAAACGGCTTTTTCCACCAGGGGATCATCCGGCGGGGCATTGCAGACCTCTGCCAAATCCGCTGCAGTGTTGAGCTCGAAATCCGCCTGATCGAGGAGATCGTCTCCGGCGAATGCCGAGGGAATTGGTAAAATCGTCAGCATTGAGACAGCGATGAGTACAACAGTAAGTGATTTGAGCATGAAAATTCTCCTTTCGTACTAAATAGTTATTGTTTTTTTAACGTTGCGTCGTTGCGCCGTAGCGTGAGACTAATTTTTTCTCACGCAACGCCGCCACGCCGCTACGTAACTAAATTAAATTTCTCTTTATTCGTTTTTTTTTATCGTTGCGCCGTTGCGTCGTCGCGTGAGGCTAATTTTTTCTCACGCAACGCCGCCACGGCGCTACGTAACTAAATTAGATTACTCTTTAGTCGTTTTTTTTTAACGTTGCGCCGTTGCGCCGTAGCGTGAGGCCAGTATTTTTCACGATACGCCCTGACTTTATGATTATAAATACGTATTCAGCCAGTCCCTCTGAAAAGCCAACCGAACATCAGCATGCCGACGGCAGCGATCCAACTTCCTGCGACCCGCACCGCAACGCGCGTCCAGGCAGCTTTCAGCGATACGACCCCGGCCGAGCAAAGCAAACCGACGACCAGCACGGTTGTAGCAATACCGGCAATCGATAGAGGGCCGGCCCCAATTGCCGCAAGGGCCGATCCGTTGAGAAGCCCATGGAGTGCGCCGAACGATGCGGCCATGGCAGCAACGACGGCCGGCGGCATGGTTGGATTCACGGCAACAAGCCCCCCCAGGATCACCAGCGAGATGACGCTCAACCATGGCAGATCCACACCCGCCGGCAGATTCAGGCCAATCAGACCGGCAACGAACCACGCCAGCGGCAATGCGACAACGGTCCACCGTCCGGTCTTGGGTCCACAAAGTCCGGCCAGCAAAACAGCGGCCACAAGTCCAAGCAGATCACCCGGCGACAGCAGCAGGTGCATTGCACCGTCGTAAAAAGGGCCTAAACCGGTGGTCACCAGATGGGCCTCAGCTATCGAGGGAGCGATCGCCGGTATCGTGACAGCAGCTAATATTGCCAACATCAGGCTCATACCAGGGCTCTCCATAGAAAGAACAGACCGCCAGCCAGCACCAATGATCCTGCTCCGCGCAGGGCCAGTCGGCCGGCCTTCCATCGGTGCACCAGACCGATACCGATGCCGACGGCGTGCAGCGTTCCGGTGGCGATGACAAACCCCAGGCTGTAGAGCATGGCATTTTGGCCCGGCATGAGCTCAGTGCCGTGGGCATGACCATGGAAAATGGCAAAAAAGGCCACCACCAATACTGCGCCGGCCAGTGGTAATCTGGCTTCGCCGAGAATCAGGGCACCGAGAATCACCGCCGATAACGCGATGCCGACCTCAACGCCGGGCACTGGAATCCCCAATAACCCCAGCATGCCGCCGAAGGCCATCATCATGGGAAATGCCACCGGCAGCAGCCACACGGCCGGAGATCCCAATTGAGCCCCCCACAAGCCCACGGCGATCATGGCCAGCACATGATCCAGACCCGATACCGGATGCAGCAACCCGCTGGCCAATCCGCCGGCCTGACCGGATTCCACATGTGCCCAGGCGGCAAGCGGCCAAAGCAGCAATAATCCCATTGTTGAGAGAGAAAGCAGCGTGTGCAATTTTTGCCTGATCGATTTGTTCTTCAAGGCGATCACTTCAACATCAGCATGGGTTGTATGAGCTGAAGGGTTTTATGTCCATAGGTTACATTGGTCGTCATTTTTTATCCGTGATCGTTGAACTAAAAATCTTTGCTAAAACATCATCGCAGTGCGTTGGATGGTCCAATAGGCGCCCAACGAACCGATCGTGTAGCCGGGCACGTATTCCGCCCAGCGAGGCCAGTAAAATGCTAGCACCTTCAGCGATCGGTAGATCAGCAGCATTAATACGACGAACGCGATCTGCCCGAGCTCGACCCCGACGTTGAACATGAGCAGGGCCAGGGGGATTTCGGTCTTCGGCATTCCCACGGTGGAAAGTCCACTGGCAAAACCGAAGCCGTGCAGCAGCCCGAAACCAAAGGCCACCACCCAGGGATGCCGGATGGTAAAACTGGTTTCGCCGCGCCACACCCGTACGATCTCCGGTCCCAAAAATAGGATGGAAAGGGCAATGGCGGCGTTTAGTGGCGGTCCGGGCACACGGGCGTATCCCAGCGTGGCAATGGCCAGGGTAATGCTGTGGGCGACGGTAAAGGCGGTGATAGTCTTGATCAGCATGCGGCGGTCTTGTACGATGATCAACAAACCCAACACGAACAACAGGTGGTCGATGCCCATCAGGATGTGATGAAAGCCCAAAACGAGGTATTCAAGGGACGACACATACCAGGGTCGTTCGCCGCGCAGCCGGACAAACGGCTGGCTGGGACGTACCACAAGACTTGACTGGGTGCCGTCCAACCGGGTCACCCGCACGAAGACATCGGTAATCGTCGCTTCCAGACCCGGAAAACGGATCGTGCTGCCGTTGACGAGCCCGCCCGGCACATCCACTACCCGCTGATGAAGGGCGGAGTCAGACAGCTGCCGGACTGTGGGTTCCCCGATGGTTTGCCAGCCCTCGGGCAACTGCAGCCGGGCCGGATGGGGGCCGCCGAAGTAAATCGGCGCCCGCCAGATTACCTCGTAGCGGTTTTCGCCCAACTGCCGGAGTTCCAACAAACCGGGTTGGGATTCATGGGCGAATGCTCTACCCAGGATCCCAGTGTAGAGGATCAAAAAAGCAACCGCAGCGAATGATGGAATTCGCCTCATCGTCCGACCCCTTCAGACGATTCTGCTGCCAAGGCCTTATCTGACATGTTGCCTGGTGTTGTGGTCGGCTCCATGACCACCTCGTAACCTTCGCGCAGCTTCTGATAGGCGAGATCCTTCAGCTCCCGGCGGCGCTGGGCCAGATATTCGCGTTCGACCTGGGCACGGACTTCCGTCAATTCCGGCATGCGCGCTTTTCTGTGTTCGGTGACCAGGACCAGGTGACCGCCCAGCCCCGAGTATAGTGGCCCGGTCCATTTACCCGGCGACAGCTTGACAATGTCTTGAGCAAACGAATCGCCGAAAGAGCGCGCAATGACGCTCAAGGGCGCCAACTCGAAAGTGCGTCCAATCAGGGTGGGGTCTCCGAGCGACTCCGGCCTGGCCCCCGCTTGAAGGTCTTTCAATATCCGCGCCGCGTGCGTTTCCAGATTCCCGTGCTTGTCTGGATTCAGATAGACCTGGTGGAAGGACACCTGTGCTTCCAACCGAAACCGGTCCGGGTACTGCCCTAAAAATTGATTCAATTCCTGCTCACTCGGTTTGCTGTCGGCGGAAAGGTCTTCGAGAATGAATTCCAGCTTCTGGCGCATGCGTCGACGGATCAGCGGGTCGTTTTGATCCAGACCCATGGCCAGGGCTTCACGGTAATAGACTTCGTCGCGAACATGGTTTTCGATCAATCCGACCAGTTCCGCATCGGTCGGCGGTCGCATCCAGGTGCGCTTGAACTGGGCGTTGAGCTGTGCCACCTGTCCGGCGTCGACCACGATGCGGTTGGGTGCCTCCGGGGCCGGCTCACGAATCAGTCCGAACACAAGGAACAGTCCTGCGCCGATCACCAGAAAATGGACCAGGGGCTCTCGCACTAGCTTTTTTACGGTGAAGGCTTTCATGGATTCTAGAATCTGTTTCCTGATTTCCGAATCATCGCAACTGCCCACTTATAATCTAATCAATCGATCAGCGGACAGCTAAAGCCTGGGCGACACGCTTCAACCGGGTATCAGCTTCCTCGCTCACCTGCCGCACAACCGGCTCGTTCTCTAAACCGGCAAGGGCCAATACCGCTGCGGGACTAACCATACGCACGATGGTGCGCTTGTTCTCTATAGCCTGGACAGTGACGTTACAAGGCAGCATAACGGCCGCTGCCGGCATGGCTGATACGGCTTTGTGGGCCAGTTTTGGATTGCATGCCCCGAGGATGGTGTGCGGCAGACCATCCACGTCTAGCTTTTGTTTGAAGGTCATATGAAGGTCGATCCTGGATATGATACCGAACTGTTCGGCTTTCAGCGCCGCTTCAACCTGTTGTATCGTGTCATCAAATCCCAAATTCAGTTCGACGTCAAATGTCATCGTATTCATTGTCACTCGTCTTTCGCTTTCGCTGTGTAATGCCCCGGTTGCGACCAGAAGGATGGCCACGCCCAGGGCAATACATTAAGCACAAGCCTCATTTAAGTCAGGACGCCGGCGTATACCATATGGGCGATGTGTAAGCCCGTTCCTGGGTGGTCATTAACACCTCCTTGGACATGGTGACGTTGAAGCGTTTGGCGTCATAGGCAGTCCACCTTGGCGTGGGAATTTCGATGACGCGTGCATAGTAGAAGGCTTTGAGATTCTGATCAAATTGCGGGTCCGTCCAGACGGCCATCAGCTCAGGATCACCGATGGTGTTGGTCCAGGTGGCGTTTTTGACGTCCACGGTGTCGCCGACAGCCGGCAGTTTTCCGTCGGGGCCGGGTTTTCGCGACGCGGCGTCGCCCCACACGACATCATACACCTTCTCCTGGGTCTTGCCTCCCTTGTCCACCCAGCCTTTGACGATCTGGATGCGGTCGAGATTGGCCCCATAGGGGTCCTTGAGGGCGGCGACCAAGAACGTGGGGGACTTGCCATCCGGACCCATGCTGAGATCGCCTCCCATGGGCACACCTTTTGCGTAACCCACCGCAGCCGGTAGACGGCTGCTGGCGTCCGCTTCCACAAAGTTCCAACCGCCCCAGAAACGCACCAGCATGCGCGGGCCGGTGGTGGCATAGACCTCCTTGCGCTTCATGGCGTCAAACAGAGCTTTGCGGGTGTTCGCAGTGGCCCAGACGGCCGCATAACCCGAGGAGGCCATGGCATAGCCCTCGTATTGTCTCCCCTCGAACTTGGCCATGGGGTGATTCCACCGTTCGGACGTCGGCTCGGTGCCGGCATGTTTGCCGATGTAGTTGTCTTCCTCGACAGCCGCCAAGGCCGTGTGGGTGTCGCTGGAGCCGACCATGCCGAACTTGTAAGGGTTTGTGCCGAGTTTTGTCCCCAGCATGAGCCCGTTTTTAAGGGCTTCGCGGGCATATTCGTACTTCAGCATGCTGTCTTCTTTCGGCACTGTGAGATTCAGGTTGCCCAGAGCCAGGGTTTCGTAGTCGGCAAATTCATCGTCTGAAGAAAGCAGTGGATGGGTCTCACCGTCGCCCTTTATCTGGGTCACCTCGTAGAGGGGTTCCCAGCGGGCGCGTTCCGCTGCATACCCCTTTGTCAGCGCCTTGCCGGTGGCCGGATTCCTTTCCACCGGAAACATGATCCCATTGGACATGTTACCGTTATGGGCGAGGGCCAGCACCTGGCCGCCGGTGGCTTCTTCATAACGGCGCATCCATTTCCAGAGGTCCTCCGGATTGAAGCTCTCGGCGGTCGTATAAGGCACCATCCGACGGGCACGCTCGCCGCCGTCGCGGTAGAGAACGTTGCGGTGCAGGTTGTTACCCTTTTCAGTCGAGGTCCACTCGTAGCCAATGATGGTCGTGAACCGACCCGGTTCGTTGAAGCGCTCGGCAATCTCGATGTAGTCGTCCCAGACCGTCTGCTGGAAGGTCTTGTCGAGGATTATTGCGGGGACCTTGCCCTGAGAGAAAGCGTTAATCACCTCCATGGTGGCCTCAAAGGCGGTGTCGCCTCCCTTGCGAAAGGCCTCGTGCCATTTGCGAACCTGGGGGTCCTTGAGCAGATTTGGATTGCCGGCAATGACCTCCTTCATGGCGCCCATACCGTCGGAGTGATCAGAGACAACAAGCCAGTCGAGTGGACGGGAGAGTTTAAAGGGCATGCCGTTGCTGGTGATGACCTCCTCGCCGCGGGCGAAGCGGAACGCCTCCTCCGGACCGATGGTCACCCCAAAACCCCGAGCATCCAGCGAGTTGTCGGTATGCACATGGGTGTCGCCCCAGTAGACCTGGGTTGGGAACCCGCGGCCTGCATAGGGCGAGTAGCTGGGCATTGTCGCCATGCCCTCGGCATCCTCTTCTGTCGGTGTCAAACCGACCGGGTCTTGTCCCTGGGCCTGAACGCCCGTCACAAGCGCGATAGCGAACATGACGGTAAAAACGAATTTAACTAAATTTTTCATGATGTTCTCCTTTTAAAGATGCAGTTCTATCACAATTATTCGTGATAATCTTGCTTTGATAACGATAATGCACGCTTATTCATTTGCAACATTTTCTGCTTTTTTGAGTAGATGACGATCGATACCTATGTATCCTCCGAATGAATATTGGTTCCTGGTCTCACGCCACGCCACTACGTAACTAAATTAAATTACGCTTTAGTCTTTTGTTTTTTTATCATTGCGTCGTTGCGCCGTGGCGCGAGGCTTATTTGTTTTTTCACGCAACGCCGCAACGACGCTATGCAACTAAATTAAATTACTCTTCAATAGTTTGTTTTTTTAACGTTGCGCCGTTGCGTCGTCGCGTGAGGCTTAAATTTTTCACGCCACGCCGCCACGTTTTGTTTTTATAGTTCCAAGATTTTTTTTATTTGTTCGTTGCGCCGTTGCGTCGTTGCATGAGGCCCATTTTTTTTCACGCAACGCCGCTACGCCGCAACGTAACTAAATTAAATTACTTATGGTGCCCCTTTCAATGATTTTTATACACAAGGGTTGCCAGAAAATCAGCTTCTTCTGAATCAAAGAATATTAAATTCATATAATTGAGTTTATAAAGGTCGGGTGCGATCAGCTTGCGGAATTTTAAATGATTGCTTTTATCGCTTTTACGCTTGAGCGAACGATCCTGGGTTGCATCAACTTTTCGGACCCGCTCCTGATGATTTTCTTTCAATCGGACCGCTTTAGCGTGTGGGTGAAAATAGGTAACCCCATCAATAATATGATAAATACGGTGTCGATCAAGGATAAATTTCAGCTTTCTAATGTCATCAGTGGAGGCTTTTGTGGTGATGTCGCCGATTTTT
>JASFFJ010000388.1:0-7423 GCA_050124355.1 Desulfobacterales bacterium
CTTCGGAGCGGGCGACTAGCGTGACCGCCGCCGCTGCTTTTCCCAGCCAGTGAGCCACGGCCGCTCCAAGTCCACGGGACGCGCCGGTTACGATGACTACCGGAGTGTTATTCATTTCAAGTCTAAAAGCTCCTCCACTTCATCCGGCCGCGTTTTACCAACGGCATATTTCATATATTCTATCACCAGGGCAGATTCCATTTCGTCCCTCGACATTTGGGCCCAGTGGGTTTTGTCTTTGAATAAATGTGCAGGCAGTTTTTTGGCATGTCCCTTGCCCCCATCATACCTATTTTGCAAAATGCCGGAATATATTTGCATTTTAGATCTCAGGGTGTCTTCGGAAAAAGCCCTGATCCGTGAAAATTTGCAGACCATCGATTCCACCGTCGGTAGTGAATGATATTCCAGAATTTCCTTCATTGGTTTTGCAAAGCGTTTCAGACCACTGTAAATATGTTTTCTTCGCACCATGTTGATTCCAGACCAGCCGGCCTGAAGCCACTTGAACGCGGCACAGCGAACTCTCCCTGCAACCGGGTCAACCTCATCATAAATAGTGATCCCATTGGACCCATACATATAGGATTTAACCCAACCCAATGCAGGGAGTGTCAGTCCGGGTTTGCCGGTATAAAGATAGTCCCAGTCATCATCCGCACCCAGTACATATCCTTTTTTGCCGACGGTTGAGACATCCTCCTGTTTGGACGCGACAACCAGGATGTTGCGTTGGCGATATTTAAAAATAAGTACGGTTTGGTGTATGTTATACGCGTAGTAAGCACCTGAATGGGTGTCCGGCGTAATTTCCACATGTTGCAGACCCTTGATAACGACCGGAGAGCCGAGCCGATCCAGGTACTTCATGATACTCGGTGGTGATTGTCGATTCTGCCTTGCATCCAGCCAGTAAAACAGTCGCGCCGAAGAAGGCATCGTGGCAATCTCAGGAATATCAGGATTAAACGAATATGACACGATCTTCTTAAGATTTTGATGAATATCAAATTCATAATAAGCAGAAGGAGCATTGAGGATACTATCTGCATAATACAGCGCAGCATTCTTTCCGGTTTGGTTGATGAAATCCAACACGCCGGCAACCTTTTTAGGATCAAAAGCAATGGCTTTTTCGGGATCGGAAAGGTCGAGGAAATGATGAAGCCCGGCAGATAGCGCTTGTGGAACTTCTACCTCCGCCAGATTTTCAGCCGCTTGGGACCCGGTCGATAAAAGCAGGGCTATCGACCATATCCCGGTAATCATGATTAATATTCTGCAGTGAATCATCTGTATTACGGATCCTGTCATTTCGATCGTAATTGAGCCATTTTATTTGGACAAAAACGCTGCATTGGAAATTGACTAAGATGCTGGATACTGGATGCTCGATACTTGATGAACGAGGTATTCTATCGATTTTAGAAATAGAAGAAGAGCGACACAGTAACACGTCGCGGACGCGTTGGGGCCATGGGAGCGCTTGCGCTGCACGAGCGGCTCCTTTTTCCAGTCACCAGTATCCTGAGTGTCCATTTTTCAACAATTAATTTCGATGTCCGTGTTTAGAAAATCAGCGAAAAATTGGTATAACACAACTTTTATTCACCCCAAACGATTTTTTGCGCCTTCGTGTCTGGTGGTCAAGCTTTTATTGCAAATCAAGCTCACCGGTAACCCCTCGATCAAAAATCAGATTGCCATCTTATAAAAGGGAATTAGATTATGCCCTGTGGAATCGAAAATATTCATTTTACTCATTTTAGTTCATTTCAAATTTTAGCTTATTCTACAATATAACTTAGATTGTAATTTTAGTAAAAAATTTCTCTCTGATAATGTGACAAACTATACCCATCTGCCCTTGGAATTACATTAGAATGAAAAATCAGTCTATTCGAGTAACAGGTGCCCGTCAGCACAATCTTAAAAATCTGGATCTTGCTATCCCGCTCAATCAGATTACCGTGGTGACCGGGGTCAGCGGGTCGGGTAAGTCTTCTCTGGCTTTTGACACCCTGTATGCTGAAGGCCAGCGCCGCTACGTGGAAACCTTCTCACCGTATGCGCGACAATTCATGGATCGCATGGATCGCCCCCGGGTTGATAAGATCGAAGGCATCCCCCCAGCCATTGCCATCGACCGCAAGGACCCGGTCCGGACCTCGCGCTCGACGGTAGGCACCATGACCGAAATTACAGATTATGTCAAGCTGCTGTATGCACGGCTGGCACAGCTTCACTGTCGGTCATGCGGCAAACCCGTATTACCGGAGACGCCGATCCACATCTGGAATCTGCTGCAACAGCGACAATCCGGGATGGCTCTCGTCATCACGTTTCCTTACATGACTAATGATTCCTCGCCGGACCAGGTACGGGCGGCCCTCAGGCAGATGGGCTTTGATCGATTGTATTTAAAAAAACAAATCGTCGCCTTGGAAGACTGGCAGCCCGCACGCGGCCAAATAGAGATACCGGTGCTGGCCGATCGACTGATCCTGCGGCCAACAGACAAAGAACGGGTGCTGGATTCCCTTGAGCTGGCCTTTCGATTCGGCGGCGGACGACTGGATGTCTGGCTGGGGCCGGATCAACATAATGCCTTCAGCAACCATCTGACCTGTGCTGATTGCAATATCGAATATACCGCACCTCTGCCCAATCTTTTCTCGTTTAACAGTCCCATGGGTGCCTGTGACACCTGTCGCGGCTTTGGCCGCACCATCGGGATTGATATGGATCTCGTCATACCGGACCACTCACTCTCCCTCGCAGAGGGCGCTGTCAAAGCCTTTGGTAATCCGGACAACGATCGCATGGAATTTGCAGACCTGATGGACTTCTGCCGACGTCAAAAAATTCCGACAAATATTCCGTTTAATAAATTGAAAGGCGACCACAAAAAGGCCATTATTAAGGGGACCCCCAATTATTACGGCATCGAAGGGTTTTTCCGCTGGCTGGAATCCAGAAGCTACAAAATGACGGCACGGGTATTTCTATCCCGCTATCGCAGCTATGATGTCTGCCGGGAATGCAGCGGCACGCGTTTTAAGGAGGAGACATTGCTCTACCGCCTCGGCGGACAGAACATCGCGCAAGTCTACACCATGAACGTCGACCAGGCCCATGATTTTTTCAAGACCTTGCCGATGTCTCCGAGGGATGAAGCCAGTCAGCTGATATGGGAGGAAGTTCGCAATCGTTTGGATTATCTCAGGGATGTCGGTTTGGGATACCTGACCCTCGATCGACAGTCGCGCACCCTTTCCGGGGGCGAGGTCCAGCGGGTGGCGCTGGCATCCGCCTTGGGTTCCTCGCTGGTAAATACCCTTTATGTTTTAGATGAACCCAGCATCGGTTTGCACCCGCGGGACAACCATCGATTAATCCGCATCTTGAAAGGTCTGCGTGATTTATCGAATACCGTCGTCGTGGTCGAACATGATCCGGAAATCATTCGCGAAAGCGATTATCTGCTGGACATGGGACCCAAAGCCGGTGAACAGGGTGGCGAGATCATGTATTTCGGCCCTACTGCTGACGTCAACGGCTCTCTTACCGGGCAGTATTTAAAGGGTCGGCGCAAAATCGCCGCTGCCGATCGACGGCGAAGTCCCCGCGGCAACCGTTGGCTGACAATCAAGGGAGCTGCCGAAAACAATTTAAAAAAGATCGATGTACAGATACCGCTCGGCTTGTTTGTCTGCTTAACCGGTGTGTCCGGATCGGGCAAATCAACCCTGGCTGAAGATATTATTTATAAAGCCGCCAAGAAGTTTTTGGGCACCCAGGAGGGCCGGCCCGGTAAACACGCTGCCATTCGGGGAATGAGTCATGTCGATGATGTCGTGCTGGTGGACCAGCGTGCCATCGGTCGCACGCCACGGGCAAATGCGTTGACCTACACAAAAGCCCTGGGACCGATTCGTCAGCTGCTGGCAAATACGGGCGCCGCCAAAGCCGGAAAGTTTGGTCCCGGTCACTTCTCTTTTAATGTGGCCGGTGGACGCTGCGAAACCTGCAAGGGCGAAGGGTATGAAAAGGTAGAAATGCAGTTTCTTTCCGATGTGTTCATATTGTGTCCGGATTGCCAAGGGAAGCGCTTTAATCCCGACATACTGGATGTCCGTTACCGGGGGAGCAACATTCACGATATTCTGACCATGACGGTTGACCAGGCCCTGACGTTTTTCAAAGATAAAAAAAAGGTCGTAACGACACTCCAGCCGCTGGCTGACGTGGGTCTGGGATACATTCGGCTGGGCCAACCGATCAACACCATGTCTGGCGGCGAGGCCCAACGTCTCAAGCTGTCCCGCTATGTCGGCAACGGCTCTGGTAAACTGTCCCGCAAATTGTTCATATTTGACGAACCCACCACCGGTCTGCATTTTGATGACATCGGCAGGCTGCTGACCGCCTTACAAAGATTGGTCGACAGCGGCAACACGGTCCTGGTGATCGAACACAATATGGATGTCGTTAAGACCGCCGACTGGGTCATTGATCTGGGACCCGAAGGCGGCGATACCGGCGGCCAGGTGGTCGCAACCGGGCCACCGGAAAAGGTGGCGCTACATCCAAGGTCTCACACAGGCCGGTTCCTAAAAGTCTACTTAGAAGGAACCGGACGTTTGAAACTTCAAAATGCACCATCTGTCGGTGTTGCCGAATTGGTTTCAGCATATTCAGATCCGGTGATCCCGGACGTCATTGCGCTGAAAGGTGCGCGAGAACATAACTTAAAGGATATCAATCTGACCTTGCCCCACAACGAAATGGTGGTGTTAACCGGAGTATCCGGTTCGGGGAAATCTACCCTGGCGTTTGATATTCTTTTTGCTGAAGGCCAACGTCGCTACCTGGAAAGTCTGGCCCCCTATGTCCGTCAATACATGAAGATTCTGGAACGACCGGATGTCGATCTGGTCACCGGTTTGGCCCCGACGGTGGCCATTGAACAGCGTACCAGCTATGCCAGCCGCCGGTCCACCGTGGCCACCCTGACCGAAATCTACCACTACTTGAGATTGCTTTTCAGTAAACTGGGAATACAGCACTGTCCGGGCTGTGGCCGCCGCTTGACCGCCCAGACCCGGGCCGCCATCATCGATCAGATCCGCCGTCGTTATCCCGATACCCTGGCCACGGTGCTGTCGCCCAAGGTATCCGGACGTAAAGGCTTTCACAAGGATGTGTTTGCCCGGGCTCTTAAAAAAGGATTCAAAAAGGCCCGCATTGACGGCAAAATAACGCCATTGAAACAAGGCATGGCATTGAGCCGCTATCACGAACACAACATTGACCTAGTCATCGGACGTCTTTCGGACGGGAATTTGGAAGTTCTGATAGACCGGGCCCTGGAGGAAGGCGCCGGTAGCCTGATGATTTTAGACCGTCGCGGTAAGGAAGAGGTGTTTAGTTTGCACGGCATTTGTTCCACCTGCGGCATCGGTCTTGAGAGCCTCGATCCCCGTTTGTTTTCCTTTAACAGCAGACAAGGGGCCTGCGAGAAATGCAGCGGGCTGGGAACTATCGGGGAAACGGGAGATGAAGAAAATACCGCTGTAAAGATCTGTCCTCAATGCGACGGCAGCCGGTTGAAACCCCAGGCCCTGGCAGTCAAAGTCAACCGATATACACTCTGGGATTTGGTACAAAAACCGGCCCGGCAAGCCTATGAGATCATCAATAAACTGAAATTCAAGGCCCACGACAAACCGGTGGCCGAACCCATTGTGGCCGAGCTGCTGAGCCGGCTTGCGCTGCTGAATCAATTGGGGCTGTCCTATCTTTCCCTGGCCCGCAGCGGGGAGACGCTTTCCGGGGGAGAAGCCCAGCGTATCCGTCTGGCCGCCCAGCTCGGATCGAACCTGACCGGCGTGTGCTACATTCTGGATGAGCCCACCATCGGCCTGCATGCGAGGGACAACCGGATCCTGATCGATGCCCTCAAAGCGTTGCGGGACAGGGGCAATACCATTCTGGTGGTTGAACATGACGAAGAAACCATCCGGGCCGCCGATACCATTGTCGATCTGGGTCCCGGAGCCGGACAGGACGGCGGCCGCGTCGCCGCTTACGGTAGCCTTGCCGATTTGAGAAAAGTTTCCCGATCGATGACCGGGGCTCTGATGGACGGCCATCGCAAAAAAATCACATCGCGCTTGAGACCTTACAAAAAGATGGCCAGTATTTCAATTCGGGGGGCTGCGGTCAACAACCTCAAAAATGTCAAGGCTGATCTTCCCATGGGCTGCCTGATTTGTGTCACCGGTGTGTCGGGATCGGGAAAATCGAGTCTGCTCAAAGAAACCATCTATCGAGGTTTGCGCAACCGTTTGTTGAAGCAGCGTCGTCCGGCCGGCAAATGTCAAAATATCGCGGGGTGGCAGGCACTCACCCGTGTGCTGGAAGTGGACCACAGCCCCATCGGCCGCACCCCGCGCTCCGTGCCGGCTTCCTATGTAGGATTTTTATCGGAGATCCGGAAGCTTTTCTCACTGACACCCACCGCCCGGGCCAGGGGATATTCCGCCGGTCGTTTTTCATTTAACGTTGCCGCAGGTCGTTGTGAGCACTGCAAGGGACAGGGCCGACCCAAAGTTGAAATGAGCTTTTTGCCCGATGTGTATGTCCTTTGTGAAGTCTGCCGGGGAAAACGATTCAACAGCGAAACCCTGGCGGTTCAGTATCGAGGCCGAAATATTTCGGAGATCCTCGAGATGACATTTGCCGAAGCGGCCCGTTTTTTTGCGGCCATTCCCGCCATACGGCGGGCCGTACAGTTTGTCTGCGACGTCGGCCTGGGGTATCTATGTCTGGGACAGCCCAGTCCGACCCTGTCCGGTGGTGAGGCCCAACGCATTAAACTGGCACAACAACTGGTCAAACGTTCCGACGGCCACACGCTCTATGTCCTGGATGAACCCACTACAGGACTGCATATGGCCGATGTGCAGCGTTTGATCGACGTCTTTCAGAAACTGGTGGATGAAGGTAACACGGTGGCAGTCATCGAGCACAACATGGATATCATCCGTGAAGCCGACTATATCATCGACTTAGGACCCGAAGGTGGTAATGAAGGTGGGCGGGTGGTGGCCTGCGGATCACCCAAGGAGCTGCTAAAAGCGGTCAAAAAATCCCATACGGCGCGGTGGTTAAAGAAGTACCTGCAGGGTAGCTAAACCACTATGGGTATTTTTCTGACAAGATGTTATAAAGAAATGGAGGTTTCAGCAAATAACACATCGCATTGATTGAAGATTGTCGATTGAAGATTGAATATTTAAGGTCCGCCTTCGGCGGGATCAATTGATAAAAAAAATCATAAAAAAGGCAGAGCGCAGCGACATCCACAAATCTTCAATCGACAATCTTCAATATACTAGAGGGCCTTCATGTCCAAAAA
>JASFFJ010000389.1:0-7416 GCA_050124355.1 Desulfobacterales bacterium
GTCAGGATGTCGGTGGCCGTATTGCCCGCCGCATCCTTTGCCGTCACGGTGATGATATTCTCGCCGCTGGAAAGCTTGATATCTTCTTTGCTCCAGCTTTTCTTACCATTGCAGGTCCCACCGCCGCCACGGCTGTTTGCCCAACTCACATTGGTGACCGCCTTATTGTCAGAGGCCGTGCCGCTGATATCTAAATTGGAGTTGCTTGTCGTGTAGGTTGAGTTGCTCGTCGGCTCCTTGATGCTAACCGATGGACGGGTAGTGTCCGGTTCTATCTGATGGTGTTGTAATATTTCTGTTATCTCAGGATTGTAACCATTTGAGCTGTTGATCCAATCGCTGTAGAATTCCAAAAAATCAGTGGGATTATCGCTGTATGCGATTGACCAGATTCCATTGTTTGAAGCACCATTGATGCCATTTCCAATATCATCCCAGCTCTCCGAGTTTGAGACCGGGTCAAATATATCCCACATCGACGCTGCAACAGCGCCCTCATCTTCAGCATGACTTGCACCTGGAGTAGGCGGTTCAAAATTTATATGTAAAATTTGATCCTCAGTATCGTCGTAAAACCTGTCATTCTGAATGGCCGCCTGTAAAAAGTTGGCCCACCCTTCGGTCCAGGCACATCCCAAACTAGAATGGCTGCCCCAATAATGGTTATAACAATTCGGTGACGGCGGCATATCATCGCCATAGATTTTATACATCACAAAATGGCCATATTCATGGAGAAACACGTCAGAATCCCATCTGTCGCCGGCAAGCAAGTCTATTGACCCTCCGGGATGATAATGGGTACCATCGCTTGTATTTGTGGGGCTCCATCTGACCTTCAAATTATATAAATTTTTCCAACCGACATTGTCAGCCAGATAATCGAACGCATCATTGGCGATAAGGTCATAGATGTACCAGGCCATCCGATTATCCGAATCATCAATTGAATACGATCCTAGATCCACCTCGCCATCGGAAACGTCATTTTGCACCCCAGTGACAGAATAGTACAGGTTACTCGGAGAAGAGAAATCCGTTAACCGCACAGAGCGGTCATCAGTGGCGAAAACTTTCACATAGATATCCTGACCACTGCCTTCACTGTCATTATTAGATATATTGTCTGAAGCGTAGTACCCACTGTTGTCGGTATGGGTGGTTTCAAGTAAGGTATCACCAGATGCACCCGCATCCCAAATCTCAACCTTTGCATCTCTAAGGGGTTGATCGACACCGTCCTTATCTTGATAAAACCAGTATCCCTTCACCGCTATTTGACCTGGTCCGGGAGCGTTTAAATACAAAGACTCTCGATCTTCCATCGATTTTTGGTCCGGCGGTACGTGTGTCGGAGGCTCACTCAAATCTCTAATTTTGATCGCTCCTGAACGGTGGCCGGCTAGTTCAGATTTAAAGCTGGTCTTGCTCAGTTCAGAAAAACCATCACCGATATTGACATAAAGCGCTTCCCTTTTACCGAATATATAATCACTTCCGCCACTTGTGGCGGTCGCCATTATTTTGTACTGACCTAAGGCGACAGGTAACACTTCTAGCTGATATATTGTTGTCGAACCGGAAGACAAATCCTCATTTAATTGGGTGTTACCGGAAATAACTTTAAAACCCTCTCCCGGCAGCTCGATCTCAATCAGTGTATCCGGCGCATCTCTTAAAGCCTTAATCTCAATATCAAGGACCGCAAGTTCATTCAGTATTGGCAGTGTAGAAAAATTAAGTTCAATCTCCATCGGCACGTTGGACTTCTTCTTGTGGTGCGGTTTGATTCTATCATCCCCTTGAGCCGAATCGACTTGCAACAAAAAGAACAATGTAAAAACGCCAATAATGCCTATCTTTTTCAATATTTTTCCTTTCATGGATCACCTCCAAAATAATGGTTTTTGTGAGGAAAATTTGAGTTTAGAAAAAATTGAATCATTTGCTTGAATATCCGCCGAGTATGTCTCCACTTTCTTTATCGACATAGACGGTTCTGCCGGCGCCGACAGTATCCGGTGCGATCATCGTCACAACCCAGCACAACCTGATCGTCCCGGCTTCTAAAACTTTATATGTGTTAAAGGCGTCGGTCGTAATTACCCTTTCTTCAATTTGAATTTTATAATTTATCGTGTCTTCAATTTTTAGGTATTCCTTGGCAAGGCTTACGGCTTTTTCAATACCTATGGCTTTCGCCGGCTCTTTTATCGGAGAAGTTTTACTTTTACTGGCAGAACCGGTTGCCCATGCTGGTTTCGGAAAAATATAAATCCAAAGAAAGATGCAGATGAAAAGACATGGGGCGATGGCGTATCCGATTTTTTTCATTTCATCCCCCTGTTGGTGCCAATAAAAAAGCCAGGTCGCCATCGCGATGAAGATTGCAGGGTGGCTTTGGTTTTAAAGCAGTTTGCATTCATCCCATCCTGTTCTGGAAGGGTTTGGGTCGTTTTGTAAGTAATTATGAGGTTTGTCTGATATGAACTAGATCGAAATGCAGTTTAGTGATAAATTTGATACTATTTTGTATTTTTTTATCTTTTTTTCATGTAAGCTATTAACTTTGATAAGTCAACAAAAAAATTTATAACAAATTGAAATAATTTACTAAATTTGATTTATTGGCTGATTTTATGTTATCATGAATGTATATTAATTTAATGAATTTAAATTATATTATTATAATAATATTTCATCCTCGTTATACTGGCGGTCAACCCCTGTGCCGCCTCTAATGAGCTTAATTCAATTATTGAAAAATGGATTACCAGATTGGTTTGAAATGATTCCGCACTGTCGGTAGCCAAAACAGACACCGGGAATCGAGGACTGCCGGAAATGGGATGCAAATACTAGGGGTGGGTAATTTATAGAGATCAGAATTTTGATGATAAGGGACAAGAAATCAGAAGGTCTATTTCGATCAAAGGGGTCGCACGACTGCGGCAGCCAGCGGTGGTGCTGGCGATCAACAGCTAATCGTCCTTTTTCCCCCTCTCGTCCAGCAATTTGATGAGCGTCGCGTTTAGTGTCACCAGAGAAACTCGGATGTCATTTAACTGTCGGGCAATGGTATCTCTTTCGCCACCGCTGCGGGTCAATTTAACCGCACCGCCCCCGATTTTATGGGAAATATCATCCAGCCGAATGCCCAGGGTGACGATAAAATATAGCAGAAGGAGAAATGCGTAATCATCCTCCTGCCAATAGAGAAACCGCCAGCCAAAAATCAAAATGATTAAAAAAATAATACTTGTGAATATATAGGGACGATCAATGATCCACTTTTTCATTTAGCTTTATCACTCTCCTCGTCTCTGAGCACGCGGCGCAGGATTTTACCGACATTTGAGACCGGTAGGTTGTCCCTGAATTCAACAATTTTAGGACGCTTATATCCGGCCATGTTTTCTTTGCAAAACGCAAGAATCTCTTCTGCGGTGGCTGTTTCTCCAGGCTTGAGCTGGATGAATGCTTTGACCGTTTCTCCCCGCTTGGCATCGGGTACGCCCACCGCGGCTGCCAGAGCCACTTTGGGGTGAGTGAAGAGAATATCCTCCACATCCCGTGGATATACATTGAAACCCCCCACTAAAATCATGTCCTTTTTCCGATCGGTGATCAGAATATACCCTTCCTCATCGATATGACCGATGTCACCGGTCAGAAAATAGCGTTTTCCGCTTATCTCACGAAATACGTTTTCGTTTTCTTCCGGCCTTTGCCAGTAGCCTTGCATAACCTGGGGGCCGCAGATAGCAATCTCCCCGTCTTCACCCCGGGGCAATTCGTCGAGCCCTGTATTGATGTCTACAACCTTTATATCAGTACCTGGCAACGGAAAACCGATAGTGCCGATCTTTCGTTGCGCCAGGTTGGTCGGGTTGACCGAAGCGATGGGAGCAGTTTCGCTCAGTCCATAGCCTTCAAAAATGACAGCGCCGGTTTTTTCTTCAAACTGTCTACATACCTCCGGCGGCAGTGGAGCGCCACCAGAAAAACACCCCATGAGCGAATTCAAATCGTATCGATCGAGGTGAGGATGATTGGTAAAAGCAACAAAAATCGTTGGCACGGCTGGCATAATCGTTGGTCTGTGTTTTTGGACTATTTTCAGTACATCAGTAAATGGCGGCTTTCCTTCGCGGGGATTCGGGATGCATATCAGCTTGGCACCCGCGGCGCAAGCCGAAAGCAAGGCGCAGGTCATACCAAAGCTATGGTACCAGGGCAGCACACCAAGGTATGTGTGATGCCCACCTTTGCGCGCTTTTTCCGGCTTTGCGCCTGGTTCATGAACTAGGCGAATCCACTCGTACGAGGCTTTTAGATTATAGGAAAAATTGGTATGGGTCAGCGCCGCACCCTTAGGCACGCCGGTGGTTCCGCCGGTATAGATAATCAGGGCCAGGTCTTCAGCTGGATTAATTTCAACCGCAGGCGGCCGGGGCTGGGCCGAAGCCACTATGTCATCAAAGAAAAGGTGACCGGATTCGTGATGTTGCGCTTTGGGAATTTTTCCCAGTAGCCCGCCAAGAAGTGCTTTAATCTTCGGCAGGTAAGATTTGACACTGCAAATGACAACCGATTCTACGTCGGTGTCTTTAACGGCCGCAACGGTGGTCGGATATAACTGGGGATGGTCCATGCAAAAAACCACCTTGGCCCCGGCGTCATTCAGCTGGTAATTTAGTTCGTTAGCTGTATACAGGGGGTTGCAGGTTACGCACACGGCACCGGACTTGAGGATACCGAAGAAAATGGCTGGATACTGGGGTAGATTGGGCAAAAAAATGGCCACTCGATCCCCCTTCTGAATACCGCAGGATACCAAAAAGTTGGCCACCCTGTCGGCGGTATCCTTCACCTGGGCATAAGTTCGTATGGCGTCATTGAAGATGGTGTAGACCTGGTTGGGATAAGCTTGGGCAGATTCGTCGAGGACGGAATACAACGGTTTTTCGTATTCTGCCACATCATGGGGAACGTCTTGGGGCCAGTTTGGAGTGGGCCAGGTCGTTGCAGCCATATTTACCTCCTTGAGCTGATAATCAGCGACCACCAGCAGAGCTGGGGGTATGAGGATGGCCCCTGGAAGAAGCCAGGGCCACCTCTGCTGGTGGCCGCTGATTTTAACCAAGTGAGTTCGCTTCGCTCAAATTTGGAATATTGGATTAAAGGATTACCTCGGGCACTGGTTCGTCATCAAAATGCGCCAATGGGAGCATAATGTATAGGCATGACGTTTGGCGCAACGCTGAAGGCGCGCCACAGGACGAGTTCGCCCTGGTCTGGCGCCTTAATTGATCCCCTAAACCCCTTTCGTTAACATCTGATTACCAAAGCAGTATATTGAAAACCAACCTGGGTGTCAAACAAGAAAGTTTAGAGGCAATCTGAAAACTCGGTCTGAATCACTTCATACAGTTTTTGGCCGATAGCCAGACCGAGATCGATGAATCGTGGGCCATATTTTTTCCCGGTTTGCGTTCGGAAGGTGGTTTTGATTTTCTCAAGCCCTTCCATTCCCTGAGGGTACCGGGCCATGAATTTGGACAGGGGTGGATTGTAGTAAGATATCATGTCCCATAAGGTGTCGGTGAAATTGTCAGGCCCCCAACGAAATTTATCGGCGTCGTAGAGGCAATCTGATACCAGAGCGCCCTGGGAGATGGTGATTAGGATTTCTTTTTTGAAGGCCTCGTGGTTGCGGATCGCCCAATACACATCTTCAATGTCATCGGGTGCAAGTGGATATTCTTTGAGTATTTCGCGGGCGCGTGCCGCTCCCAGTTTAGCATGTTCTTTTTTTCTGCGCTTGATATCGTGCAAAAGCCCGGCGCATTGGACAACCTGCATTCTACGCGCTAACATGGGTTTATCGTAGCCGAAATTCTGCCCCTCAATATAGAGCAGAGCGCCGGCGTCGACGCTTACCTTGACGGCATGTTGCAAACCGTGTCCAAAATTATCTTTCAGGTGATCTGACACAAATCCATGCAGCTTTTTTATGGTCGGATCGTTTTTAAAAAAAACCTTCGAAAAATCATAGGCCCGGGATTGTTCCTGATAGAAAACCGGTCGTGGAAATGTGGAGACAATTTGGCAGGCACGTTCACGCAAGCGAGCATAAATAGGTTGCATATCCTTAGAGAATCAACTTTATTTGGGGGTATGGCCTAATATTTCGCGTTTTACAGGAGAGCGTTAAATATAGGTACACACATTTGTGATGGTGGTGTATGTCCCGCTGTTATATGTCAGCCTTCAACCAATCCAAATGGTTCTCCACACACTTTCCAGAGGCCATCTTCTTTGACGAGGGTAAGGGTCTCTTCAACCATATGGGTTTCACCGAGAGAAAACAACTTGGCCACGAGTGCAAAAACCGGGTTGACGGCGCGTCTGCGAGTACAATTAATTCGGACTTCCGCAACCTTATCATCCACCATCTGTGTTTCGGTTTCAATGTGGGAAAGGGTCATTTTCATCCAGCTGGCGTCAAACCCCTCAGATTTGGCCTGATCGGCCACACGGTTAAGATAGTCGCTGACAACATCGCTCTCGCCTTCCTCGGTTATCTCACTGCAAAGGCGCTTTTCCATGGCTTCATCCAACTTAAAATATGCTTTGGAAAATTCCACTGCTGCGATGCCGGGGGATTCGTGATGATCTGCCATGACCAGTATAATCTGCAAAATGAAAGCCACGACAATTACAGCTCCTATCACCGGGAATTTGCTGTTGCCACCCATTTACCTTACCTCCTTGCTAAGCCGTCATGCTGTCTTTAGACTAGCGAACCGAACTCATACAAACATGATTAGTTAGTTTTCCGCTGCTCAAATACCATGGATTTAAACCTATGACAAGAATTTTTAAAAGAACCCGGATCTAGGGCGGAACACAAAAAATCCTGTTTTTCAGGCAACGTTTACGGCGAACTAACTTATGATCGTCCTTATGGAACGTTTGAGCAACCTGGCAAAAGTGATGTCAAGAAATGCGCGCTCCACAAACCAAAGCGCTGCAACTAGAATCATTGTCGCAGCACCATAGCGCATAACTATTTTTGGATAGAATGCGTAACGCCGCATAAGGTAAATAATTGGGAAAACAAGGCATATAATCACAACCAGGCCGACCTCGACGCCCAAGTTGAAACCAAACAAAGAGAGTGCCAAGTGTTCTCCCAACACGCCAAGCCTTTTAAGCACACTTGCAAAACCAAAGCCATGAAATAGGCCGAAAATGAATACGACCCACCAGATTTTTCGTTTAAAGATCGGAAATATGATATCCAGGGCGGCGATCGCGATCGATAAGGCAATGATTGTTTCAACCAGACGACTCGGAAGCTCGAATATTCCCAAAGCGGCAACACTTAAAGTGAGGCTGTAGGCTATGGTA
>JASFFJ010000390.1:0-7378 GCA_050124355.1 Desulfobacterales bacterium
GTTGAAACTTAAACTGCGTGAATTCAGGCTAAGAGTGCCGGGTTCGTCCAGATGCCAGCCATAAAACGGCCAATCAAATCGAAGAGGTTGTCATATTCTGACATCGCGGATGCTTAAACACGACGCCCGAATTGGGCTCTTTCACCAATTGAGTGTAACAGCCTTGCGTGCCCTATAGATGCAAAATCCCTTTAGGATGAATCTTTTAGGACTCCTTAACTGTGAACCTTGAACGTTGAACCGCAGAACCCATTTAAAAATAAACCCATTAACACATCCATCGATGCTTCAAGATCTGCCGGACTAAAAACTTCCAGATTAACGATTCCGCTGAAGGAGGCCTCTGCGAATAGCCTGATCCATAGATTTACCTGGGACTCGGGCAGGACGGCTAGACTCAAATGCTCCTGAAACCCTCGCACCCCGTGAAGATGAACCTCTCTGGTGACGGACAGAAATTGTGTGGTCACTTCGACAACGTTTTCCCGGCCCAATAACAGATGCCCCAAATCCAAACAAAATTCACACGATCCTGGTTTCAAAAAACACTCAAGAAACATCGGTGAATAATTAATGTTTTCAACCAGAATTTTGTTACCCTGCCCTACCTTGAGTTGAATCGTCTCCAGGCTTTCCTTGGCCCGCTGCGTCCAATCGATGAATTTGTCTCGATGTTTGCCGGTAAAGTACAAACCCGGGACTGGCGTTAATGTCGGTGGGGTGAACGGGATATGAAGGACATGATTCATGGGATTCAATTCGTCCATGATATGGATGAGATCGATGGCAAGCTGAACGGATTCTTCTTTTTTTTGCCTGTCTTGGGATGCAATTTCCAAATAGGCTGGCAGATGAACCGAAAAGCTGATATCCTCATCAGTGCTTAATTTCTTTAACGCTTTCACCTCACCTGCAGAGGGGAAATTGTGCAGCGTCGGCGTGTAAAACAGGACAATTTCGACATGGTCCACCAGTCCTGCCAGCAAATAGGCATTTTCCATCAGATTTGCTTCAAATACCATGGATGGTGCACCGACTTTAAACGGTGGTGAAATAGTGGCCCTGTATCGATGTCGGGAAGATTCTTTTCTCAATCGTCAGTCTTATCCGTTAACCCGTGAACGCCTAAGAAAATCCATTTGAATTTCAACCGCCTTATAAGCTGACAGTTATTTATTAAAGCCTGCCGTGAATGTCAATGTTGTAGTTTAAATTGCCTCTAAACATGGGAGGACGCGAATGCTGCTATAAGGAGTCATGCAAGGAGGCAGGGACATTTTATATGATACCCGGCTGGACAAACCATTAGTGATGGATGTTGGACGAAGGATTCGGCAATATGTCCCTGGAATTAGCCAAGCGGCTGTCTCAAAATTCAGTGAAATCAATGATGTATTTTAGCGATTTTCCTGAAAGCACATCGGCAAACAGGCTCGGAACTTGCTGCGGCGGCACAAGGTCCTCGATCAGCTTTTCGTAAGCGGTTACGTTTTGCTCGATCAGCACGACGGCTTCAGCCATGTTGTTTCTTGTCAACCCATAGGTGCCGTACAGCTCTGCTTCTTTATAATGCATCAGGTTCAAGAGATCGGTCTGGATGTTTTGGTTTTTCGACAGACCACTGAAAAACGAAAATCGACCTCCTTTGGCTAATTTAAGGATGCTGGAGTTAAATGCGATATGATCGGGACAGGCGTTAAGCGCTGCTTCAAATTCAGTTTGGCCGGTATCTTGGCGGCATTGGATGCCGCATTCATCGAGAAAAGGCTTTGCTTTGTCTATCTTTTCTGCGCTCTTTTCGACAATCAGCGGAATCGCACCCTTCGTAAGGCAAACGAGTGCAGCAATCAAACCAAGCGTGCCGCCACCGTAGATGATCATTCGGTCACCGGGCTTCAATTTAAGCTTATCGACAGCATTTAAAGCGCATCCAGTCGGCTCAGCAAAACAGACAAGAAGAGAGGGAATCTGATCAGGGACCGGGATGAGACTACGTTGCGGTGCCAAAATATAATCCGCAAACCCGCCATCAGTGTGAAATCCGATTATCTTCATATGTTCACACAAATTTTCCCGGCCACTCAGGCAATACCCACACCCGCCGCAATTAATTCCCGGCCAAACGGCAACCCGCTTTGCCGATGAATCGATTGCAACGATTTCATGCCCCGGTACTCGGGGAAGGACCAGGTCCCGGTGGCCTTCATTCCACATCTTGGCATCGGTCCTGCATACGGCACAGTATTGAACCTTTAGAAGTTTATAGTCTTCCCGCGGTTCAGGTTTTGTGGAATTATGCAGTTCCAGTCTTTTGTGTCCGGTTAGTATCATTCTCATGATTCAGGCTCCAATGGTTCTTCTATTAATGTTAGCTTGTATATCGCTATGCGGGGGAAATTTTTTTCATTGAGTTTTTGAACATGCCTTTTCACCTCTTCCAGGTTACCAATGGGGAAAACGCTGGCCTTGTCAAGCCGGCAGAGGTTGTAGTTCTCCGTTTTAACTCGGACATAATCTTCGCCGCTTTTGATGATCAATAGTTTCATGTCCACTAAACAAGACTTTCCAGCCTTTTCAGGCCTGTTTCGGGATCCATGTTTTGGGTTTCTACCCATTTTTCAAGCGTATGATAGGCAAGACTGCTAAAGAGGGCGTCGGCAGCCATTTCGATGCCAAGGCCGATATCGCCCGCCTTGGCGGCGAGGTAGAATATCAGGCCGGCATTTAAAAGGGTTGCCTCGGTGCGGGCCCCTTGGCTGTGTCCCCGAATAAGTGCAACAAATCTTTTCGCTTCGTGGCGGATATCATTGGCAGGCGTAAGATCAGCGGGATTATGACATCTCAGACCGTATTGCTCAGGGCGGAAGGTAAATTCGCAGATGTCTCCGTTTTCCGATAACTCGGCACAATACGTGGTGCCGCAGACCGAGGCTTCATCCATGCCTTTGTCAGATCCGTCAATGCCGCCGTATAGTACAAGGGCGCGTTGATACCCAATGGCTTTCATAGCTTTTATGACGGGCAGTATCATCTCTTTTGCGTAGACGCCCCGCAATCCCATCTTCGGCAATGCCGGATTGGCCAAAGAGGCGGCGATATTAAGGGTTGTTCCGAAAAAGGTTTTTGAAAGTATTCTGCCGAGTGCTTTTGGATGGATCCGTGGACTCATACCATTGAAAAGACCGATTCCGACCTTTTCGATACTTTCGGCCACAAGATCTGCATCGCATTCAACGTCCACACCCAGGGCCTCAGCCATATCAACGGTTCCGCAGACGGAGGTAATCGCGCGGGCCCCATGTCTTGCCATCTTTATTCCCCCGGCGGCGGCGATAATTGAAGCCGCTGTACTGATATTAAAGGTTTTGAACGTGTCCATCCCGGTACCGCTGTTTTCAAAAAGAGGCGTCTGCCCATTCAAGGAGACGCGCTCGGTGTCAAGCTCATAAATGGCTTCCCAGGCACCGGCAACTTCGTCCTCCGTTTCGCCTTTGGCCGTTAAGGCCGAAAGGAATGCACCTTGCTGCATCTCTGTGGTTCTATTTTCCAGGATTGTAAAAAACGCATCTCTGGCTTCGTTTCTTGATAAATCTTCTTTTTGTATCAGCCGCATAATCATCGTGCCGAATTGTCTGTCTAGCTGTGTTTGCATGGTAACTCCTCTATTCAAAAATTATATAATACCAAGGTTGAGCGGTTCAGGGTTCAACGTTCCAGGTTGAAAAACACCCAACCTGCTCCTATCAAAAGGGTTCAGCATTTATGTGTTATTAACGCCTTTTCACCCAAAAGGTAAAATCGGGTGTCTCAGATCTTGATCAATATTATAATCAGTTACAAACCGTTGTAACCTTTGAACCGTGAACCCTGAACCTGGAACCGATCAGTTTAGGTAAAAGATAATTTGGTATCCATTTTATGCCCGTCTCTCGTTCTCGGCCGCCGACACCATCGACGGATCTTCGACAGGGGAGGGAAGCGAAAGCCTCCCTTACTAGAGCTTTGTAGATAACCAGGAAAAATACTGTGGTGCTGTTGGAACAAGGAAAAACAGCGTATCTTGTGGAGTTCAATGATTTTGGGAATGATAACGACGGGATCGCACAACAGAGAGAGGCATGTTTAGAAAATGAACGGATAAACTTTGACGAGCCTGAACACATGTCCCCGCATCCTTTCTGCCGAATGAATAATTTCAACGGCTGATAAAGATAGGGATGGTATCCAGCAACTCACCCAGATATAGGAATATACCGGCAATCATCACCGATATACTCACCGGTTCAAACAGGCAGGCTTTCTGGCTCACGGATCATCCTACTGACCGCGCCTTCCCAGGCCGAAACTGCTCTGCAGATTCTTTGTGTTTAACCCAGTGGCTTCCGGCTGATTATTAAAGAGCCTCGTAATGAATAGCGGCCCACCAACAATCAGTAAACGGCGTTCGTCCCCGATTACAGCAATGGCTGGTTTGCGATGGACTCTAACCATCTTTCCTTTTAGGGTGTATAAACGCGTGTGAGCGTTTATACGGTTCACCTGTTTGTCTGAGGGATACATATATGATGGGGCCTTACATTGTCAACTCTAATTATTTGGTTGAGAATTCAGCAGATTGTCAGGTAACGCCTGCGGCGCAACCTAACCTACAGCTTTTGGGACTTGGTTTGGAAATCGGCCGCTGTTGGGTTTCGCATTTCGCAATAACACTGGCAAAATGTAGGTTGGGTTGAGTGCAACGAAACCCAACAAAGCTTGGACCAGGCTCAACCCAACCTACAAAATGCAAAGTGACACAGGATAGATCAAACTCCAAATTTTGAAATGTAGTTCCACACGTGTGAATCCCATTAATGTTAAACAATATTCCCCTATCTTCATACCCGGACAAGCCGTAATTGACGATTGAGGATCGAAGATTGAATATTGAAGATTTGTTGAATCGCTCTCCGGGGCGTAGGCACTACAATCCTTACGAGCCGGAAGCTTCACTCTGTCTTTTCAATATAAGTCGATAGTTTCCCTCGCCAAGCCGTAAGATCTACCCCCTCACCGAACTGTAGGCCCTACGAGCCGGAGACAGGTCTGTATGCCCTACTCTCCGACCCGTTGGTAAAATATTAGTCTGGCCATGGTATAAACCATGGACAAAAACGATGTGATTTCAATAAATAGTTGCAAATAGATAGGTACAGGTTATGCGCCTGCTGCGCAGAAAACCGTCTATTAATGCCAAAAAAATCAACTATTGGACGATTTCCATCATCGAGGCGCTAGTGTATGGATATGGGACTCGGAAAGAGATACGGCAAGGAGGCGTTCTTGACACAACCAGTATTGGTCGATGTGCTTTTGACAGATTTCAGGCAGTGAACCGCCTGCGTCTACATGGCGGAATCGGTAAAGGCTTTACCGGATAGCATCCAAAATATGATCGAGGTTCAGGAGTGGGACATGCGTACCCTGGAGGGTGTCGCACGATTCAAAGACCTGAAGGCCAAATCCCTGCCCAGTATCGCTCTTGATGGTGATTTGGTATACGAAAGCATCATTCCCATGCAGGAAGAGCTAATCGCCGAAATCGATAAAAGATATAAGAAAAAAAATTAGCATGATTTCAAATAGCGAGATAATAGAAGCGGTTCAGAAAGCCCGACCGGTTTTCGAGAAAATTCAGCGCCTCTACCGGCAGTTGCCGGAAACGATCTGTGATTGCGAAGAACCTGGTTCCTGTTGTGCATTTTTGCCCGAAATGACTTTGATGGAGGCATTACAGTGGTTCCAGGTGATGCAGCAAATGCCGGACGCCGAGCGGGAGGTTTTAATTCGTAAATTCGTTGAATTTTATCTCACCAATCCTATTCGACACGCCGGCTGCCCCTTTTTATCCGAAGGGCACTGCGGTATTTACGAGTTTCGCACCTTCGCCTGCCGTGCCTACGGTTTGTGGAGCAAAACAATGGGGCAAGAGCGCACAAATCAGAATCGCGAAGAAAAAATGAAACTTGTAAATATGTGGCAGCGCTACGGTATTGAAATATTGCCCGAAGCCATCGTCGATGAAATGGATTATTGTCATCACGTCGGCTGTAAGTCAGACATAAAAATCTCCGACAAAGGGCTTATGGACGTTTTGCAAACAATTTATCTTTTAGACAATGAACTGGCCTATTTGCAAACCAAATTTGAAAACGAATATTACTCCGATTTCAGTTTTCTGGTGGCATCATTGGCCTTGAGCACCAAGAAGGCGGTTTTGGGTAAGTTTGCTGTTATTAAAGAGCTCTCCCGGTCGGGAACCGATCAACGCCTTAAAAATCTGCTCTCTCAGATAAAGCCGGTTGGAACAATCCAAACGAATTGAGAATTCTCTTTTTTTTCACCGCCCCGATGAAATAAGAACAACAGAGATTTCATTGGGCAGGCAGATACGCGAAGGACGCAGAGAAATTTTTCATATAATTTACCGTTGGTCCTCAAAGAATACCGGCGGACAAGGAGGACGGCAAAGCATAGGTTAACCGCAGCGCCTGAGATTTATTCGGCCCCGATTGACTTGCGCCAGGTTTGACCAAAATCTGCAAAAGGCCGGATTTCTTCGATCTGAAATTGCACATAGGCATGTATCATTTTTTGGGCGGTCATTTCGCCCACTTTCTGTGCGATCCGGGCCCTGATCTCATCGAGTTTTCGTCCTGATTCCTGGAATTCGGTCATTTTCAAATAAACCCGCACCCCTTTCCAGGATGTAGGCTCTTTGCCCGGTTGCATGATCATAAAAACGGCGTAGGGGTTTTCCCGAAGATTTTTGAAGGAACGATTGTGCCCCAAGCCCACGACGACTGTTTTCTCATCTGTCATTTGTGCTGAGCCGAAATAGGCTACATCCACTTTACCCTCGCTGTTTGCGGTACTGAGAGTCCCTAAGCGGGGTTGCGCGTTGAAATATTCCATCAGTTCTTTTGACATGGTGATTTCCTTTCGATTGGATGGGTAGGTAATAAGTATCTGCAACAATCGAGATTGAAACTTCCAAACAACATAAGTCTTTTCATTTTATTTTCAAGAAGAACACCATGGTGTATCAGAAAGGAGAAGTTTGCAAGATGACATTTTGAGTCATACCGTTGGAAACGCGATATTGAAATTGGTTGCTGCTCCAACATTCAGCTAAACCCTGACAATGAAACATTGACGTAGGATTGCTGCAAGCCTTAAAGGAGAATCACTGTGCATATTACCGAAGGAATTATCACCGGTAGCGAGGCTGTGATGTATACGGGTGCCGGCATCGCTGTTGTGGGATGCGGTGTCTGGCGAATGAAAAAATTCGTTAGAGATTTTCCGGATAAAAAACCCCTGTTGGGAATGGGCGGTG
>JASFFJ010000391.1:0-7364 GCA_050124355.1 Desulfobacterales bacterium
TTGAAAATCCGTCATGAATATTTTTAGGAAAATCAACAACCGACTGATCAACAGCCTGCTGATTTTCGGCGTCCTGGTCATCGTCGTCATTATAATCGTGCCGCAACTGATCAATCTGGAGATGATGAGGGAATATGTCGAGAATACAATATCCAATGAGATCAACGGTGAGATAAATTACCGGCATCTCGACCTGGCTTACTTTCCACGGCCCCATGTGGTCGTCCATAGCGTTGAAATATTGATACCCGATAGTTTCACGATTAAAATGCAGCGGATGAAAATATATCCGAAAATTTTATCTCTTTTTTTGGGCAGATTGCGGGCCAAGGTCGTCATCCTTGAATATGCGGATTATTTTATGCAGTTACCTCAAATCGGTGATGACGTACCGAAGATTGAGCAACCCGCATCGTTTGAAGACATCTTAGCTGCGATATTCAAAGCCATTCGGGGGCTTCCGGAGTTTAAATTGCCGGAGCTGAAGCTGCGGGTTAATTCCGGTAATATAAACCTGGTAGATCCTTTTGGACGCGAATTTAGGCTCAGAAGCGTACAGGCCGCTTATCAACGCCGTCCACAGAAGCTTGATTTTTCCATCAGATGCAAGTCCAATCTTTGGGATCAAATCGATGTCAATGGGTCCTTGAATCCATTGGATTTTAAAGGCAAGGGACACATTCGGCTCTCCCAGTTTCGTCCTCAGGTGTTAATGGCTTATCTTTTACATGATTCCGCTCTGCAGGTAACAGACTCCAAAGTAAATTTCTCCATCGATCTTGAATTGGACGGGACCGGAAATCTGAAGGCCGTTGTTGACGGTACCGTGCCGCTACTGGCATTGAGCCACGGTGAAGAGCAGCTGATCATTAAAGGCGGTCGCATCCAGGGTACGGTTCAGATCGGTGACAGGAAGGTCACAATTGACCTGACTGAAATGGGATTGGACTACCCTAAACTGGAAGCCACCGGTAAGTTTTCCTATGATGAAAACCTGCCGGATATCCAGCTGGCTGTAAATGGAATCCGGATTGATGCGGCTGCGGTCAGGCAGGTGGCACTCGGATTGATGGGTGAGTCTAAAACAATTCGAAATATTTTTAAAATTATCAGGGGAGGTTTTGTCCCCTGGATCACGGTTTACAGCCGCGGTCACAATATCGCGGAGCTGGGGATGATGGATAATATTGTTATCAAAGGGCAGATGAAAAAAGGAAAAATCTTCATCCCCGGCGCTGAACTGCATCTGGATGGGGTGATCGGAGATGCGCTGATTTCCGCCGGAATTTTGCATGGCGAGAACCTTGAAGCGCAGCTGGGCAACACCAGCGGCCGGGATGGTAACTTGACAATCGGATTAAACAGAGATCTGGCACCCTTTCATCTCAACATCGATATCAATGCCGACTTATCCCAGCTACCGCCGGTTCTGGGCCGAGTTGTCAAAAATAAGGATTTTTCAAAAGAGCTTGGCCTCGTTTACGATGTTAAGGGCACTGCTACGGGGGTCTTGATACTGGGAGATGACCTGGCAAATCTGAATGCAGAAGTGGCGGCTTCGAATATTCATTTAGCCGCCCGTTACAAGCGCCTCCAATACCCGATTGAAATTGACGGGGGGTACTTTAACTATGGCAAGACCCGCCTCGCCTTTAAGAATTTTAATGCGAACATCGGCAAATCATCGTTATCTATTTCTTCTTTGGTTGCGGACTGGACCGAAAAACCCAATCTTAATGTTATTTCCCAATCAGCTAAGATCAACCTGAATGAGCTTTATAGTTTTTTGCGGCCCCATGTCAGGCTCAAAAAAATTATAAATAATTTTAGTATATTGAATGGTGAAGCCTCAATCGATAGCTTGGAAATAAAAGGTCCGTTTTTCAGCCCCCGCAACTGGCGTTTTAAAACCCGTGGTGTTGTCAACAACCTTACCTTAGCCTCTGATAAGATTCCAAAATCTTTGAAAATAGGCCGCGGCCACTTTAAATGGCAGGGGACGAAAGTCAAATTCAGCGATATGGATGTATCATTGGGAAGCTCTAAAATTTTACAGCTTTCTGCCGGCGCTGATCTCGGCAAATCTTCCACATTTGAAGTTCACTCCCAATCCGCAGAACTCGTTGCGGATGAACTCTATCCCTGGTTGTTGACACTGGTGAATGGCGACTTTTTTTTGAAGGATTTTTCAGTAACCAAAGGAAGGGTTATTCTGGCAGGTTTGGACCTTAGCGGCCCGTTGAATTATCCGGCCCAATGGCATTATACCCTGACGGGCGATCTGAAAAACCTGGTTATCACTTCAGACGCTTTTGGCGATCCGCTAGCGGTAAACAGCGGTTCATTTGACCTGATCAGCGAAACCATGCCGAATACTACCCAAAACAAAATCCGCTTGAATACCATAGAATTGGTATGGGGAAAAAACCGTCTGACACTCGTTGGCACCATAAATTTATCTCCAAATGATACCTTGTTGGACCTCGCTCTCACCGCAAATGCCCTTGATTGGGATCAGGTTAATCACATTGTCGACTATGTCGAAGCAAAAAGCAAAGATTCGACCAGCCGGCCCGCAAAAAGAGCTTTGCGCGGAACGCTTAAGGTTCAGGCGGATAGCTTCAATTATGAAACCTTTGCTGTCAACCCCCTGAAAGCCGATCTATCCTTTAAGCCAGATAAAATGGCCATCACCATCAATGAAGCAGTTATTTGCAGCATCTCCTTTCAAGGTCGGCTGAATGTTAATTCGCAAACGCTGGAAATAAATCTGGTCCCCACCGCTGTCAATCAAATGCTGGATCCTGCCGTTTCCTGCATCACCGATCAGAAGCAATTGGCAACGGGAACTTTCAATCTAAATGGTCAGCTCCTGTCAAATAGCAAACCGGAAGAATTCCTGCGGTCACTTTCGGGAGAGGTGGTATTATCCGCCGAGAAAGGTCGAATTAACCGTTTGGGTCTCCTGGCTAAGATTCTTTCAATTTTAAATGTTACCGAAATCTACCGGGGAGAAATTCCGGATTTGACCGGAAAGGGTTTTGCCTACCACGGTTTAAAGATCAGCGCGAATCTTGAAGGCAGCAAGCTCGTTATGCAGGAATGCGCCATAGATGGAGTATCAATGGGAATTGCCTGTGAGGGCCACATTGATCTTTCCGGAAAAAAAATGAATCTTATTATCCTCGTGGCGCCTTTCAAAACCGTGGATCGTATCGTAAAAGTTCTTCCGTTGTTAAAGCATGTTCTTGGCGGTAAGCTGATTTCAATTCCCTTTCGAGCCAAAGGAGATATTGCAGATCCAGAGGTCATACCCCTGCCCCCCACGGCCATTGGCGCAGGGGTGCTCGGTATTCTGGAGCGAACTCTAAAACTTCCGATTACCATCATGCAGCCCGTGTTTTCTTCCGGAAAAAACAAAAAAAACGATCAAAGCTTGGAAGAAAATTCGGAACCATCCGAGCTTCGTTGACTTTTACCCATTGATACTAATATCTATAGGTTGACAACTACAATTTATTTATTGTAAACAGCGGCAATCACCTGCCGCTGTTTTTTTTGAGGGGAAGGCTAACTCCTTTCATAAGCCACCGTCTCTGACGATAAGAATTAAAAAGGTCCTACCGTTATCGGGTGATCGCGGTTATTTGGTCTAAAATTGAACATTGCCGGTGGCTTATGAAGGGAGTTAAGCTTGGGAAATATAAAATGGAGTCTGTCAGCATATTAGGCACCGGTTCATATCTTCCGTCAATGATTTTAACCAACCATGACCTGGAAAAACGTGGTTTGGATACGACCCATGAATGGATTGTTCAGCGCACCGGTATCAGCGAAAGAAGAATTGCCGCGGCCGGCGAAACATCTTCCGATCTGGGTTACCAAGCATCGCTAAAAGCCCTTGAAATGGCTGGCCTGACCGCTGCAGAGATGGATCTAATCATCGTGGCCACAATCACACCGGATACCTGCTGTCCTTCGGCGGCCAACTGGCTACAGGCCAAACTGGATGCCCCCCGGGCGGTGACATTTGACGTGACCGCAGCCTGTTCCGGATTCATCTTCGGCTTAAATGTCGCCGAACAATATTTAAAAAATAAAGTTTGTAAAAATGTTTTAGTGGTGGCCGCTGAAATCATGTCCCGCACCCTCGACTGGAATGACCGTTCAACCTGCATTCTATGGGGAGACGGTGCCGGTGCTGCGGTACTCACTCTGGGTGGAAACTCCCATGAAATCCTGTCCACCCATATCCATACCGACGGTGCCAAAGGTCAGGATTTACTATTGCCGGGAGGCGGTTCCAATACCACGCCCATTAGCCATGAAAGTGTGGACAAGGGGTTGCATTACCTCAACATGATTGAAGCCAACCTGAGTTTTCGGGTGGCCGTCAGACGCTTTATCGAGTCCATCAAGGAACCAATCGAACACAACCATTTGAAGCTGGAGGACATCAACTGGATCATACCGCACCAGGCCAATGTCCGCATGTTTCAAAATATCTCTAAGACGTTAAAACTTCCGTTTGAAAAATTCTATTTGACCCTGCAAAAATACGGCAATATTTCTTCGGCCTCCTGCGCCATCTCACTAGATGAGGCGGTGCGCGACGGCAGCATTCAACCCGATCATCTGGTCTGTCTGCCGGTTTTCGGAGGCGGATTGACCTGGGGCAGTGCGTTGATAAGGTGGTAGCGACCTACTATGTTGAAAATATGATGAATCCGCTTTTACAAATTGATCCTGATTTTATTCCTATGGAGTCATTTGTCCATAATTTGGGATTTTAGATTGCGGAGTTATAATTTAAGGTATTCTGTCAATTCAATCAATGAAGGATAGAGCGGAGCGATACAACAAATCCGAAATCCGCAATCCAAAATCTAAAATTCTCCATAATATACAGGTATATGGTTGATAGATTTCAGGTGGCGGCGGCGCTGTACCCTGAAACCTTAATAACCCTTCTTTACCACCCGATTTACCAGCTCCGTGACCTCCTTTATTTTCAAACCGTAACCGGTTACCAGCAAAATGCCCAGGAACATCATCCCGGTTAAAAGGCATACCATCAGGCTTCCGTGCATGGTAGATGGATCTATCCAGAAAAGTGCCTTAGATTTAAACACTTCCAGGGAAATACCCAACACGGCAGCGAAACACATAATCTTGCCGTAAAAGGCATAGACCCCCCGACCTTCGATGTTGTTGCTCCGTTTATTCCAAAGGGCGTATAAAACTGTCACTTGCAAAATACCGGACAGCGAAACCGCTAGGGCCACTCCTCGGACACCCAATAAATTCATCCCTAAAAGGTACAAAGGGACACTGACAATCACGACAATGGTTCCATATAGAGCAGGAAAAAGGGTGTTCTGGGAGGCAAAATATCCTCGGACCACGACGGTATAAGCTGCAAAGGCGAACGTTCCAATCATCAAATAGATTAACACCTCAGCCGTCAAGGCCGTGGCGGCAGCGTCGAATTTGCCCCGTTGAAAAATAATCCGAACCACCTCCGAACGCAATACCATGAGCAGCACCGAAAATGGAATGACCATGGCAAGAAACCGCAGGGTATTGTTCAACAAACGGTTCATTTCATCAAGTTTATTCTCGGCCACCAGTCTTGCCAAAAAGGGATAGGAAGCTGTTCCCACGGCCTGGCCGAATAGCCCCACCAGGATAAGCATGATCCGCAAGCCGTAGTTAAGGACAGCGATACTTCCTTGGGGCAAATAAGAACCAAACAATCTGAAAAAAAATTCGGTAGAAAATGTCATTGTCAGCCCGAGCATCAATGGCAGGGTCAAGAATACATATTGTTTCAAAGCAGGATGGCTAAGATCAAAATTGAAAAAATATTTAAGCCCTGTTTGCCTGACGCCAAATAACTGGATAAACAGATTCCCGCTAAATGCCCCGATCAAAACTCCCCAGGCAAACCCTTCCATTCCTATCCACGGACCCAACATGAGTCCACCCGAGATGATCCCCAGATTGTAGAGCAATGGTGCCAGTGCAGGGATGAAAAACCTCTCTTTGCTGAACTGAACTGCCATCAAAAGCCCTCCAACGAAAAAAAATATTTGGGCAGGCAATATAATACGGGTCATTCTCACGGCATTTGCGATGGTATCGGGATTCTTCAATCCCGGTGCAATCAGGGCAATCAATTGTGGCGTAAGGGCAAGGGCAACGATAATTAAGACAACCAAAAAGCAGCCAAAGCAATTCAATATGATGGAAAACACCATCCATCCGTCATCTTCCCGGTTGTCGGCCAGATAACGGGAAAAGATGGGGATGAACGTCACCGACATGAACCCGCTGGCAACAACGTGATTTAAAATGTCAGGAATCACAAACGCCACTTGATATGCGTCCACCGCGGCCCCGGCACCGCCGATATGGGCGATAACCATTTCCCTGAAAAGACCAACCACCCGGCTTAAAAAAACCGACGCCATCATGATCAATGAAGCGATGCCGACTTTCTTAAATAAAGATCTGGTCATAGGTCTAATTCAGGGATTGAAAAAATTAGGAATGCAAGAAAATCTATCTAATTCAATTTATAGGTTTTATCCTTTAATCCTTCAATTGGGCACTTGATGTTCCAACTATCCTAACATACTAAATTGATAATCGGAAATAATCAAAAATTCTTTTTTTATCTCAATTCATAAGCCACCGGCATCAATCAAATGTGAACCATGAAGCCATGCCCTCAGGGCAACGGTATAATCTTTAAGAGTCTAACCGGCATAGCCGGTGGCTTATGAATTGAGTTAGAGCAAAATTTGATGTTCTTATGGAGGAAAAAGGTCTGTGTCTTGACACAAGTTCAGTATTTCTTTATGATTGGAGAAATCATAAATTGAGCCTTCCGATAAACCATGCCCGGAAAACAATACATCCCACAAAAATTAACGACCCTTCTGGTGTACGGCCGCCCGCCGCTGGTATTTGCCGGTATGCTGTGTGCCATCGGTGTCATGTGGACACGCAGCCCTGTTTTATATATCCTGGGGGTGGTCTTCCTGTTCGTTTCAATGACATTCGATCTGGTGGATGGGTGGTTTGCCGCACGCTTTCATCCCCATTCCGTTATGGCCAATCTTGCCGATCGAATTATGGACAAAGTGGTTTATTCGATCATTTTCCCCCTGGTCGCCGTCGGCACCATGTGGCGCATCCATATAATTACGCCGGATATCACCCGGGCTGAGCTGTTGCACGCCATTTTGGTGATGATATTAACCGTCACCGTGCTGGTCCGCGACAACTTTGCTAACTTTATGCGTGGATTTGCCATCCGCAGCGATCAGGATCCCGAAGATAGTGAATTCACCCGGTTG
>JASFFJ010000392.1:0-7354 GCA_050124355.1 Desulfobacterales bacterium
TTATAGTATTCTTTGCAATTCAATGGATTGTATAGCGGGCATTCAGGATTTTTTTCGGACATAAATCTCTATTTTCCTTCCCAATAGGTTTCTTTCTACGATTCCGATGTGTATATCATGAAACATTGACTTTTACAAGGCATTGATCTAAATCCCCCGGGGTTAACCTGCCCGTAAATAGGTCGTTCGTGGATAAAAAAAATGCCGGCAGGATATCAAACGATTCTGTCATTTTGTGACCCCCCATTTTTTTTTGACAGACGGTGACAAGGCCTAATATGATAGATAATTTGAGTTGCCATCTTAAACAATGATTTAATTTCGGAGCGACATGAAAAAGAATAACAAGGCCCTGTCTGATTCCAAAGTGGACGCCTATGGCACCCTGAAAGATGAAATCCTGAGCGTTAACCATGATATATCATTGATGTTTTCAACGGCCAGATCGATTCCCGGTATGGCGGAATATCGTTTTGGCGAATGGGAGAACACCTGTCAACATCTCCCCGGACAACTTGCGGAAGACACCATCCGAGTGGCGATTATCGGACCGATCAAGTCCGGTAAAAGTACCTTTTTGAATTCGATTTTTAACGGTGAATACGTTAAAAGAGGCGCCGGCGTTATCACCTCCATCGTCACTCGAGTTCGCCGCGGTGACCATCTTCGAGCAAAATTATTTTTCAAATCCTGGAATGAAATCAACGCTGAAATGGGACAGGCTCTGGTGTTATTTCCTTCTTTGAGTTGGCGCTCCGAAAATGAAACGATCGATATCAGGCAAGAACAAGAAAGAGTTGAATTGGAGCGAGCCCTCAGCCAATTGAGTGCCGATCAATTAATCACCCGATCCAGCCGCAACATCAATAATGTCATTCTGAGTTCATATCTCAAAGGATACCAAACGGCCAACAGCCTTGTGACCATGGAAAATGCTGTCAGAGTCTATGAGGGCGATCGGTTTGCCGATCATAAAGCGTTTGTGGGTAATGAGACGCTGGCGGTGTATCTGAAAGACGTGTTGCTAGAAATCAGCTCCGGCAAGATGGAAAGCAACATAGAGATTGCGGACTGCCAGGGCAGCGATTCATCCAATCCGCTGCATCTTGCCATGATCCAGGATTATTTGCTGTTAACCCATCAGATAATTTATATCGTGAGCAGCCGCACGGGATTGCGAGAGGCTGATATCCGATTTCTGTCGATGATTAAGAACATGGGAATTCTGGACAACATCGTGTTTGTTATTAATTTTGATTTTAGTGAGCATGAATCCATCGACGATCTCAAATCCCTGGTCAATCGAGTTCGTGAAGAGCTCTCTATGATAAAGCCCGATCCGGACATTTATTCCTTTTCCGCTCTCTATAATTTATTCAGTGCAAACCAAACACGCCTTTCCGATAAGGATCGAATGAGGTTTGAGCAATGGAACCTCGATGAGAAATTTACTGAACTATCAAATCGTGAAACCGTCCTTTTCGAATCTTTTTTCTATGACCGTTTGGCCCGCAAACGCTATACATTGTTGTTGAAAAATCATATCGAGCGTCTGGCAGTAATTTTATCAGGCATGACCGATTGGATTGTCCTCAATCGGGATGTCCTTGCCCAAGATGCAGACCATATGGCCGGCGCGTTGAAAAAGATCAGTCGTCATCAACAAAGACTCGAACAGATCAATTCGTCGATTACAAAAACCTTAAATGGCGCCCTGTCAGAATTAAAAAGAGAGCTTCAGCGTGATACGCACCATTTTTTCGATGGTCAATCCGGCAATATCGCCGAGGACATCAAACGTTTTATTTACGCATACACCTTTGCACCGGAGAAATATCGGGAAAGCCTCAAGCATGCAGATTTTTCGCAAACCTTATATCTTGTTTTCCAGGAATTCAAACAGGCCATCGATTCATATATCACAGAGACGATTAACCCAGAAGTGATTCGGTTTTTGCAGGCCAGAGAACAACGTATCCGTGAATACTTTGCCGCGCTCATCGTTCCGTTTGACGCCATGATCGAAGATGTCTTTAACGAATTGAGCGGGAAGCTGGGTCGTGGAGAATCATCTGACGAGAAAATCAATCCCTCGAATAAAAAACCACCAAAAATGAATGCCGTCAACAGTGTCGGCAGCCTGCGCCCGCCGCCGCTAGTTGCTGCCATGCAATATTCGACCAAAATAAAAACCGAGGCCATCTTGAGATTAGGGGTATACCGGGTCATGGGAAACGTCTCAAATTTGTTTAAAAAATCGGATGATCGTGAAGGTGAGCAAATAATGCGCGCATTGAAGGATGCGATCCGGCGGATGAAGCAAGAGACAGCAAAATCGGTGGTATTCCATCTCAAAGATTACCGGGAGAATCTGAAATTCGGATATCTTTTTAAATTGGCGGAAGCCACCGCCGACAGTTGTGCCAATACCGCCCTGAATCGCTTTCAGGCCTATTTTTCAGATCTTTCAGCAACGATGGCGCGGATCGGTACCGGCCAAAACGATAAAGCCGGGGCGATGAAAATTCTTGATGAAATGGATCGGACTTCCCGGCAACTGAATGAAAAACTCGATCATCTTCGCCAACAAATCGAGGAAGCATCATAAGCTCCGGTTAATATTGCGAAAATCATACGTCAATTCACACCATTCATTTTGATGAATGATCCCAATTTTTTGCTCCAAAAATTTTGGATTTCGGATTTTAGATTTCGGATTTAAGGTCCGCCTCTCTCCGAGCTGTAGGCTCTACCAGCCGGAAGCCGGCGGGATCAATTATTATTATAAAAAGATGAAAAAAGGAAGAGCGAAGCGACATCTACAAATCTTCAATCTTCAATAATGTGCCTACCCCGTCAACTCTTGCAAGTGCTCCCTGGCAAATTGGATCGTATCGTCCAATGTGAGGGCCAATTGATAGTAGCGGATGGCCTTTTGCTTTTCGCCCATTTGGCGATAGTTGGCGGCAATATTGGCATAATCAATGGCGGAAGAAGGATCAAGTTCTATCACTTTCTTAAAGTCATCAATGGCTTTTTCATGCTCTTTTAATTTAAAGTGACAGAAGCCTTTCAAATTGTGAATGTCCGTTCTGCGGCTATCCAGCTTTTCTCCTTCCAGAAGTATCTCAAGCGCTTGGTGATATTCTCCCATTTCTTTTAGCGCAACCGCTAAATAAGAATAAATGCTTGGAATGTCCTGTTGGGCGGGATTGAGCGTCAAGGAACGTTGTAAACAGGCCCGGGCCGTTTCGGGATCGTTGACTGCCAGGTGAGAGGCGCCCAAGTAAAAGTGAACATAATATTTACCCGGCAGCATCTTATCGATAGCCTCCAGTTCCAAAATAGCTTCGGCAGACGGTTTGTTTTCAAAAATATGTTTGGTGGAAAACATAGCGACGCTGGTCCCCAGCGATCTTTCTCTGAAATGGGCGCCGGGGATGATGGTATAAAAGGCTGGTATGGCCAGTTGTGGGTGCATGGTGTCTATTGCCAAGACCTCCATGTCGATGGCCACCAAAGCGGAAAGGCAGTTGTGGATTTCCGTTTTTAAATTGTTGTCTGCAAGATTGGGAAGCTCGTTGATATCTAATTCTTTACCAGGATTTATTACGAAATCGGCTTCTTCGAGGGCGCTGAATTTCGGCAGACCACTGGCGACATAGTTGGATCCGGTGTTAAAATCTCCGGCCAGTTGCGCGACCTCGGTCAGGGCCCGGCTCAGCGCTTTTTGTGGATCCGGGGTGGTACCCGCGGTCCAGACGATTTCGCTCAAATGTGGGAAAGTGGTGGGATCATGTGCCAGGGCGCCTACGGTGGGTATACCGGTATCCAGTGAAAAATCTGACAAATAAATGTCTACGCCGGCAGTTTTGTATTTTTGCAGCATTTCCACAGCCAGCGGATCGGAGACCGAATGGGGTCGAATTGCAGCAACCTTCAACTTTTTATGGCTGACGACCGAGGAAGTGTGTCGCTCCACGATTTCACAAATACCTTGAATTAATGCTTCCTCCCGGCAATTGCCGGCCGACGGCCCATTAAACTCATTGATGGAAAAAAACCAATCAAATGGAATCAAAATTTCCTTTTCCCGGGTGAGATTGTAGCCTCGAGTCCATTTTAATGGTAAATTTTCAAATATTTTTCGGGAAAGCGGCAAATCATCCGATACATCGTGCACGGATTTGGCGATCATTTCGAAAGGGATGGCCTCGGTCTTGACATTGGCGTATGTATCGATGAAAAAGTTATCCGAATCCGCCGCGAAGCTAAAAAAGCTGAACCGTTCCGCCAGTTCCATCACGGCGCTGGCTTCCGCCTGGGGGGGGGTTCCGCCTTTGCCCATCTGTTTTTTGGTTCCAATAACCGCCGCGGCATCCTTACCGCATGTGCTGAAATAAATCGGGATGTTCAAACGCCCATTGTCGATGCGAATCGTACTTTTTAGAATATCGAGATCAATATTTTTTAGCTTCGTCCTGAAACGCTTCACCGTTTCTTCCGGGGGCAGTATTTTATCCTGATCCAAGGTGTATTTCTTGTAGACATCTTTTAAGGAAATGGCGTATTTCATCGAGGTTCTCCTGATGGCTTAGTTGACTTAGATTTTTAACACCCATAATAAAACCGAAATCTGAAAATACCAGTAGATGATTCAACGCGTTTTTCAATTGACCTTATTTTGTCGATTTGGTAGATACCCCTATCTACACATCTCAACGGAGAGGTTCCAGGTTGATCAGTACCTTTCTGGGTTTTTTCAACCTGGAACGTTAAACCCTGAACCGCCCCAACCCCGTTAAATGTGGGGATGTAGCTCAGATGGGAGAGCGCGGCGTTCGCAACGCCGAGGTCAGGGGTTCGATCCCCCTCATCTCCACTCATGCGACAACCCTTAAAGACCTGAAGCGATGCTTCGGATTCATCGATCAATAGCCTATCGTCTATCAACCCCAACGTTGCAAACGTCGGACGATTTCACTATTTGAGATTTCCAGAAAATGGTGTAAGAAAATATATTTTTAGCTGTAATTTCATATTGTTATATTATATTTGCCATGTTATTTATGCAACTAAGGGTGAACCCAATCGGAAAAAAAGATCAAGCAGCTTAGGCGACCAAATTATTTACAGTGAAGTTGTAACCATTTTACATTGTATTGGCTCACTACAGTCGATGACTCAATCAAGCTGAGTTGTCTCAGAGTAAGTACGTGATAGTGCTTCATTCTGACCTCCTTTCACGGGTGATCTGCCTTGGCGGATCACCCATTTTTTATGCCGCCATTTCTTGAAGGCGTATTTCCACAAAATTCATAACGTTATGAAATAGCATTGATTATTGCTGAATATGATTTATCTTCTCTGTTAGCCGTGGAGAGACACGCCAGTTGCAACTATTTCGTCACAATTTTAGTGACCTGTACGATCCGTCAGGCTGGCGTGGCCATGATATTCAAACTTCGCAGAAGGATTGGAATTACCGATGCAAAATATGAAAAGATTCGCTGAGATTGAGCGAGAAACGAAAGAAACCCATGTGCGAGTTTCCTTGACTATAGACGGACGGGGGCAAGCGGAGATTTCAAGTGGTATACCCTTTTTTGATCACATGCTGACATTGTTTACCGTTCACGGTTTCTTTGATCTTTTCTTGCATGCCAAAGGAGACATAGACGTCGATTTCCATCATACCGTGGAAGATGTCGGGCTGGTACTTGGCCAGGCCGTTACCAAAGCACTCGGTGAGCGCAAAGGAATACGGCGATACGGCCATGCTGTTACGCCAATGGACGATGCACTTGCCGCCGCCACCGTCGATTTGTCAAATCGCCCTTTTTTGGTATTCAACGCACCGGAACAAGCACTATCTGAAACTGGGTTTAGTCCTTCTTTGACCAAGGAATTCTTCAGGGCACTGGTGAACCGAGCCGGCATCAATTTACATATTAATGTTTCATACGGAGAAAATGAACATCATTTGACTGAATCGATCTTCAAGGCATTTGGCCGGGCACTGGATCAGGCGTCCGCCTTTGATGAGCGGGTGACCGGCGTCCGCTCGTCCAAGGGGGTTCTGTGATCATTATACCCGCAGTTGATATTAGAGATGGGAAGTGTGTAAGGCTCCTTCAGGGACGTAAAGAAGATGAGACAGTATTCTCCGATGATCCGGCTGCCATGGCTCAAAAATGGGCCAAGGCAGGCGCTGAATTAATTCACGTAATTGATTTGGACGGTGCTTTTGAAAAAAGCCCACGAAATGTTGCTGCTGTTCGAGACATACTTAAAACCGTCAAAATTCCGATTCAACTTGGCGGGGGTATTCGCACCGAACAAACTATCAGGATGTTTCTTGATATGGGTGTATATCGGGTCATCATTGGAACTGAGGCGATCAATAATCCGCAATTGGTGGCGCAGAGTTCGCGGATGTTTCCAGGTCAAATCACCGTTGGCATTGATGCCCGTAATGGACGCGTCGCCATTGAAGGGTGGACCAAAACCACCCCTATCAAAGCCGTCGATTTGGCCAAACAATTTGAAAATTGCGGTGTTGCGGCCATTAATTTTACCGATATTCACCGGGATGGCATGCAAACGGGGCCGAACATATCAGAGACTCGACGTCTTGCAGAAGCCATTAACATCCCTGTTGTTGCCTCCGGCGGGGTCTCCAACATTCGGGATATTCAAAATCTATTGCCTCTGGAAAAAATTGGCGTCATAGGGGTCATAACCGGGAGAGCACTATATAGCGGATCATTGGATTTCAAAGAAGCGTTAATGGTCGGTAAGGAAAAAAAGCCTTGACAAATTTAGCCTTGAGAATTAGATTTCCCGGTTAAACTTGGTTATAATGCATCCTGGGCTGTTATTTGCAAACACTGGGGATGATTTCAGAAAATAGACGTAAATTTGGACACTTCAATTTTGGCATGTTAAATGGCAAAATGTCGATTCAAAAGCCCTACCACTAAATTTTTGCGCTTACCTGTTTCATAGCTTTGGAGGTTACTGTTATTGGCCGGTTTTATTCCTGAAGATAAGGTTTCAGAAATCAAGAACGCGGCTGATATCGTAGATATCGTTTCAGAGGTAGTGCTTCTGAAAAAAACTGGTAAAAACTTCAGCGGTCTTTGTCCGTTTCATACAGAAAAAACGCCATCTTTTACAGTTAGCCCGGCTAAGCAGATTTTCTACTGTTTTGGATGTGGCAGCGGGGGAAATGTTTTCACTTTCCTTATGAAACAAGAGGGACTTTCATTCCCGGAAACTGCCAGACGACTTGCCAAACGTTATGGTATCGATCTTCCGATTAAACCGCTTTCGCCGGATCAAAAAAAGAAGA
>JASFFJ010000393.1:0-7346 GCA_050124355.1 Desulfobacterales bacterium
TTTTTAATCTGTTCATAGTCAGTGGTATAAACGATATTCTGGTTGACGTCGGCAGCCTTTTGGGGGGTCATCTTTTTTTTGTCGATGGCTTTTTGGGTGTAGTCGGCAATTCGTTGCTTCGCTCGTTTTAGGGGTGCTTCAACGACATCCAGCAAATAGAGTTTGCTCTGCGGCAGGGCACTTTTGAGATAATAGCCGATATCCGGACCGATGGTGCCCGCACCGATAACGGCAACTTCGTCCGGCAATGGCCGATCGGGACGGATGAGCAGTGGATTAAAGGCAGATCTATAAAGTTTTTTTTTATTGGTCATGTTGCCGCTCCTTTCCCTTTTGATTATTTTCTTGACTAACTTTTGTATACCGTATACAAGACGAAGTCAAGGCTATTTGCTAGCTAGATTATAATTCCTAACTCCCTATAATGACTTGCTTTTATTTTTCCATGAACCTTAACTCGATAGTGACGATAAATCCATAGAACTTAGCGAGGAGAGGCTATGAAACAAAGAAAAATTGTTCTAACCGAAGATGAGATGCCACGTCAATGGTACAACATTCTAGCGGACATTAAAATGAATCCACCCCTGGGACCGGACGGCAATCCAGTGGGTCCCGACCAGCTTGCACCGGTGTTTCCGATGAACTTGATCGAGCAGGAAGTCAGTCCGGAAAGATGGATCGACATTCCGGAAGGAATATTGGACGTCTTGAGCATCTGGCGCCCCTCGCCGCTGATACGGGCCTACTCCTTGGAAAAGGCACTGGATACCCCTGCCAGGATTTATTACAAGTATGAAGGCGTCAGCCCTCCCGGCAGCCATAAACCCAATACGGCTGTTGCTCAAGCCTATTACAACAAAGAATTCGGCATCAAAAAGCTAACCACCGAAACCGGTGCCGGTCAGTGGGGCAGCGCGCTTTCATTCGCCTGTTCGCAGTATGGACTCGAGTGCAAGGTTTTCATGGTCAGAATCAGTTTTGACCAGAAACCTTATCGCAAATCCATGATGCAGACCTGGGGAGCCAAGTGTGTTGCCAGTCCTAGCTCAGAGACCAAAGCCGGACGTGAAATTCTTGAAAAAGATCCCGATACGCCGGGCAGTCTCGGTATCGCCATCAGTGAAGCTGTTGAAGCGGCCGTCACGGATACATCCGGCGAGACTCGCTATTCTCTCGGCAGCGTGCTAAATCATGTCATGCTGCATCAAACCGTCATCGGTCTTGAAGCCAAAAAGCAAATGGAAAAAATTGGGGAATATCCGGACATCGTTATTGGATGCGCCGGCGGCGGCAGTAATTTTGCCGGGCTGGCATTTCCCTTTGCATATGACAAAATCAACGGTAAAGATATTGCTATCTATCCAACCGAGCCGGAAGCCTGCCCCACAATGACCCGGGCACCCTTTGCTTACGACCATGGCGATACGGCCGGCTATACACCGCTACTACCCATGCATAGTCTGGGGCACACCTTCGTACCGCCGCCATTGCACGCGGGCGGCCTGCGTTATCACGGAATGGCCCCCACTGTGAGTCAGCTGATTGTCGACGGTATCCTGACTCCAAAGGCCTTTGGACAGATTGCCACTTATGAAGCCGGACTTCTATGTGCCAGAACCGAAGGAATCATCGCGGCCCCGGAAACCAATCACGCCCTGGCCTGTGTGGTGGATGAAGCCAAAAAGGCCAGGAAAGAGGGCAAGGAAAAGGTCATTCTGTTCAACTGGAGCGGGCATGGCCTGATTGACCTTGGGGCTTATGATCGTTATCTGTCCGGTCAGCTTGAGGATTATGCGTTTCCAAGCGAGGCTATTGAAGAGGCGGAAAAAGTGCTGGAAGCGTATCCCAAACCGGAAACCATTAAAAACGTTTAAGTTCCTCATTTCTGAATTTGCCCGCCTTATGAATAAGATACCCAACAGCATGGTACGGCGTTGCCCTAGATTGGGCAATCCCGTACCATTTGACTACTGTGAATTTTGCGGTGTCGGACAAAAGCCCTGCTTCAAAATCCTGGATTGCTGGTGGGAACACTTTGATGTGGCGCGGTATTTAAAGGATTGTTTGACTGAAGATCAATACAATCAACTTCTTCAGGCGCGTCCCAAATCAAAGGTAACCAGCCTGGTTGAATTGATCGAACAAGCCAGAAAACGCAAATAAGCTGAGGACATTGAATTGACGATGGTCTTTTGGCGAATTTTTTGTTAAAAGGCCATCCTTAGTTCTGGAGAATATAATGAAAGTACTAGTCAGCGATGTACTTGGAGATACCGGTATTAAAATGTTTCGGGAAGAACCGGGGATAGACGTCATTGTCAATACCGGATTGGCTCCCGAAGAACTCAAACGTATCATCGGAGAATGCGATGCCCTGGTTATTCGCAGTGCAACCAAAGTTACCGAGGATATCCTGGATGCCGCCGGCAATCTAAAGGTAATTGGACGTGCGGGTATCGGCCTTGACAACGTCGACATCCCGGCGGCAACCAAACGGGGCATTGTGGTGATGAACACGCCCACCGGCAACGTTGTCACCACTGCCGAGCACACCATTGCCATGATGATGGCGCTAACTCGCAACATTCCTCAGGGCACGTCGACACTTAAGGCCGGTTCATGGGATAAGAAAAAGCTTCAGGGCAGGGAGGTATTTAACAAGGTGTTGGGGGTCATTGGATTCGGCAAGATCGGCACCATTGTTGCCGATCGCGCTCGAGGCTTAAAAATGCAGGTGCTTGTGCATGATGCTTTCGTCGCCGCGGAGCAAATTGAAAAAGCTGGTTTTGAAGCGGTGGCACTTGGAACGCTATACCAAAAAGCAGACTATATTACCTTACATGTTCCCAAATTCAAGGATACCGTCGGCTTTCTGAATAAAGCCGCTTTTGATCAAATGAAAGATGGTGTCATGATTATTAACTGTGCCCGCGGCGGTATCGTGGATGAGACCGATTTGAAAGCGGCTTTGGATTCCGGCAAGGTTGCTGGCGCGGCCCTGGATGTATTCGAGGTCGAGCCGCCCGGTGCCAGCCCCTTATTTGAACTCGAGCGCGTCATCTGTACGCCGCATCTCGGGGCTTCAACCGTGGAAGCCCAGACCAACGTGGCGGTACAAGTGGCGGAACAGATTATTGCCTATCTTAAACACAGCACCATCATCAATGCCGTCAATGTCCCGGCGGTCAGCGGCGAGCTCCTTGAGAAGATCGGACCGCTACTGACATTGGGAGACCGGATGGGATGCCTGCTGGCTCAGTTGTCCAACGGACCGGTGACCGAAGTCGTGGTTGAGTATGCCGGAGACTTTCAGTCCTTTGATCTCTCACCGGTGAGAACGGCCGTCATAAAAGGCCTGCTGACCCCCATGGTCAAAGATACGGTGAACTTCGTCAATGCTGAAGTCATGGCCCGGGAAAGAGGTATCAAGGTTACCGAAACCACCCTTGCCGAGACTGAAGAATACATTAATTTGATCACCGTCAGTGCCTTGACCGAGGAAGGAAGCAGCAAGGTCGCCGGAACCATTTTCGGACGCAAAGATCCCCGAGTCGTCAATATCAATAATTTCCGACTTGAGCTTCATCCCCATGATCGATTCGTTTTAATCCACAACCATGACAAACCAGGCGCCATCGGTGCGATTGGAATGATGCTTGCCGAACACGGGATCAATATCAATAAAATGCGGGTCGGCCAGGAAGAAGGCGGTGATAAGACCATGATATTTATACGAACAGAGCCCGTAATTCCAGAAGAGGTTTTGGAAAAACTCCGGAAATTACCATTGAACATAACCGTGACTGGGTTTGAGTTATAGATTCGGATTTCGGGTTGCGGGTTGCGGGTTGCGGGTTACGGGTTGCGAGTTGCGGGTAAAAAGGAATAGGGCATGGGGCATAGCGGACAGAGGACAGAAGACGGATGACAGAAATCAGATTTCAGAAGACAGAGGTAGGATGATATGAGGATTTAGTTTGCGAATTTTAATTTCTGTTATCTGACCTCTGAAATCTGTCATCTGGCCATATGCAACATCCAACAGGCAACCGGCCCATCGCACAGTGCCCTGCCATCATGCCGGTGTCATACATGAGGAAATGGCAAAAATGCATCAAGGAGGCTAAAGATCGTGACAGAACGTAGGTTGTTGTTGGGAAACGAAGCAATTGCGCGCGGTTTGGTGGAAAACGGATGTGCCATTGCGACCTCTTATCCGGGTACACCGGCCTCTGAAATACTGGCGGCGGTGGCTTTTTTCCAAAAAGAAAATAAGATTTCCATGCATACCCAATGGGCGATCAACGAGAAAATCGCCTTTGAAATCGCCTATGCCGGTTGCCAGACCGGGTTGCGAACGGCGGTGGCCATGAAACAGGTGGGCTTAAATGTGGCTTCTGATCCATTGATGAGTGCTGCATACATGGGTGTAAAGGGCGGCTTTATCGTGGTGGTTGCCGACGACCCCGGCCCCATCTCCTCTCAGACCGAACAGGACAGCCGGTTAATGGCGATGATGGCGAGAATACCCGTACTGGATCCGGATACACCTCATCAGGCCAAAGAGATGATCGGCCTGGCGTATGAACTTTCCGAAACGTTCAGCTCACCAGTGATGTTGCGACCTACGACACGGGTCTGTCATTCCCGTCAGGATGTGTTACTGAAAAACATACCCCGCCGGCAACCGGAGGTAAAATTTGAGAAAGACCCGAGCCGCTGGGCAGCCACGCCGAGATATCGGTTCCATTTGCATACGGCGGTGGAAGAAAAACTGGTGGCCATGGCCCAGCATAAAGTGACGGCACCCCTTCGACTCAATCCTGATACGGTTTCCGCCAAGGCGATTGTATCTTCGGGTGTTGCCGCTGCCCACTGCAGAGAAATCATCAAGGCCTTGGGTCTGTGGCAGACGATTCCTTTCTACCAGGTGCTCCAGCCGTTTCCCTTGCATAGTGAATTTATATCCGAGTTGATTCAAACCTACGAAGAAATACTCATAATTGAAGAAACCATGGGTGTCATCGAATTGCAGCTGGCCGACCGCCGCCGGGTCAAAGGTAAGATGTCCAATGACGTGCCGAAGGTAGGGGAGCTATATCCTGAAGATATTCAAGAGATTATCGGCAAGTTTGGCGGGATCGAATCCGAAAGGCTTTCGATAGGGTTTGCATCGGGCAGACGCCCGACACTTTGTGCCGGCTGCCCCCACCGAGCAAGCTTTTATGCCATCAAAAAAGCAGCACCTCGAGGTATTTATACCAGTGATATCGGCTGTTACACGCTGGGGCTGAATTTGGGCGCGGTAGATACCGTACTTTGCATGGGGGCAGCCATCAGCCAGGCATCCGGCTTTTATCACGCTTATAAAAAGGAAGAAAAACAGCCCCAAATTGTGGCGACCATAGGGGATTCGACCTTTTTTCATGCCGGGGTGCCGGCGTTGATCGATGCGGTTGTACAGAAGGTAAAGTTTGTGCTGGTGATCATGGATAACCGCACCACAGCCATGACAGGCAGTCAACCCACCCCGGCATCCGGATCGGGCGCTTGCGGAGAACCGCTGCAAACCGTTGACATCAAGTCTCTGGTGCGGGGTTGCGGTGTTAAATTTTGCAAGGTAGGCAACCCCTACCAGGTTGAAAATTTCATTGCGCTGATCAAGGAGGCGGTAAATTATTGTCAAGAGAATGGTCCGGCGGTCGTGATATCGAGATATCCATGTGTTATCGATATGGCCCGGAAAGGGGAGACATCCGAATATGTGCCGGTAGATGTCAGCGAAGACTGCGATGGTTGCGCCTATTGTATTAAACAGTTTGAGTGCCCGGCTCTAATATATCACGAAGATGAAGCCAAAGATAAAACATACGTCAGCATCGATCGCATTCTGTGCACCGATTGCGGCGTATGCCTGAATGTCTGTCCCAAAGGGGCGATAAAGGCAGTGGAGAGATGAATCCTGAGCAATGAGACTTGAGCCCGATTAATTCGAGATATGGAAATTGGAAAAGGGCATAAGGCACAGGGCACAAGGGGTAAGGTGGGGGAGCCCGTCATACTAGTCTGCCTGATCTTTCCTTTTGCCGTGTGCCTTGAGCCTTGAGCCTTAAGCCCATTGTTTGAATACTTGTGATCATCAAGCTGGCACCAATTATTTTCTGGAGGTTACAATGGATGAACCAATAATGCAGCAACTCATCATCAGCGGTGTGGGTGGCCAGGGAGTGTTGTTTGTAACCCGCCTTTTGGCAGAAGCAGCCATCCTGAGAGGACTTGCTGTGTTTACTTCAGAAACCCACGGGATGGCCCAACGGGGAGGGACGGTCTTGTCGCATCTCAAGGTGGGGGAGCACACCAGTCCCCTGATTCGTCCTGCCCAGGCAGATGGCTTGCTGGTATTGAAGGCCGAAAATTTGGCGCAGCATGGGGCCTTTTTGAAAGCAGGCGGCTGGGTGGTTGCCAATGGTGGGAATGATATTAAAACCGATTACAAGATGCCGTTGGACGTCGTCGATGCGGACACACTGGCTCAAGAAATTGGAAATCCCAAGGCCGTTAATCTTATCGTCCTCGGATTTGCCCTGGCAATGGCTGAGAAAAAAGGTAAAAGCCCAAACACCCTATTTTGTTCTCCGGAAGAGATTACCACCGTTTTGGAAAGTCGTTTCGGCAAGAAAAAAGAGATGCTGAAGGCATCCCTGAAAGCGCTTGAAGCAGGGTATACGGTATAGAAAGAGTAGCAATTTCCAGGAATACAACAACCGTCCACCAACCGTCGAAGGTACGCAACCGTGCCGATCTACTTAATTCATACCGCCAATTGCGATTTCCACCCGCCGGTTCGCCTTGCGGCCTTCAGCCGTATCGTTGGATGCAAGCGGGTTGGTATTGCCATACCAAAATAAAATGACGCGATCAGGATCGATCCGGCTTTGCTCCAGGATGAAGTTCTTTACACTTTGCGACCGCATCCGCGAAAGCTTCAGATTGTACTCATCAGCGCCGGCACTATCGGAGAACCCGGCAAGGACAGCAAACGAGTCGGGGTTGTTCTGAAGGAAATCAGCAACGGGCTTCAAACTGTCATGACTATCGAGTGGGACATCGACCCCATCAAATTCAAACGGAACATCTTTGGTTTTGACACCCACAATTTTTGACTCGGTGATGGTTTCAACTTCAATGTTAGAGTTGATAACATAAAGCGGTCCGAGGCCGTATACCGGGTTTTGGTAAAGGGCATCAAAAGGGATCACCCGAGAGCCTTCATTCAGGGCGGCGATATCCGCCAGCACTTTTTCGGCTTTGGGTGTCGTCGCTGAACTGATCAGATAGAAATT
>JASFFJ010000394.1:0-7341 GCA_050124355.1 Desulfobacterales bacterium
ATAGCGCTCTCTTTATCCCGCTGGATTGGATCAATCTGCGCCGTTTCAATCGAAGGTGGACAGCCTGTGTCTTAACTGCTGGCACGCTGCTTAATTTATCCATAGATATGACCATGGTTTATAATGGATTTGATATGATAACTAAAAATGGGGTTATTGACTTTGGGCTTTTAGATGAAACAGCCCAAAAAGAAGTGATCGTACGCCTGATATCCAGCAAAAAAGCTGCAGAAAAGTTAATTCAGATAAATCCGTTTCTGGCTAATCCAGGTATGGTTTCCGACAAAAGCGAACGGATACATACCAATAAACGGATTATTCAGAAATGTTACAACCCGGCCTTAACCCGCCAAAGACTGCTCAGCATATATGAAAAAGTGGTCACCAGGTCGGTGAAACAAAGTATCGATAAATCTGCATTAGCAACAGCATTTTTGGATCTGGCAAAATTCAGTCTCTTAAAGTGGGGTGATTACGTCCATTAAACCTCAATCCGGATAATAGGGTTCGATGACTCGCGATAGCGTATTGGTATGATAGAAAGAAAGTCCATTCAAAGATATCTTCGTCGTCTGGTGCCCCTGCCGACATCCTTGAAGCCGGAAGGTGTCTTAAAGGAAGAGATCAAATGCGTTCTATTTGATATTTATGGAACGCTTTTCGTTAGTGGGTCGGGTGATATCAGCCTTGCCGATAAAAAATCACCGGAAATCAAGGAAATCAAAAGACTACTTACTAAATATTCGATCCGTAAATCACCTCAAACGCTGCTAGACGAATTATACCGCACCATCAAAGCAAGACACCGCGAACTTCGCAACAGAGGCGTTGATTTTCCGGAAGTCAACATCGAGCAAATCTGGATGAAAATACTATCCAACAATGACATCACCGTCGTCAGGCAATTTGCCGTGGAATTTGAATTAATCGTCAACCCTGTATCTCCTATGCCCAATCTTGAAAATATGCTGTCTGCCTGCAGGGATCGGCGCAAGCTGATGGGGATTATCTCCAATGCCCAGTTTTATACAGCTTACTTGTTTAAATGGCTTCTGGGTTCAGATTTGAAAGGATTAGGGTTCGATCCCGAACTTGTATATTACTCATATCAATTCGAAATCGCCAAGCCGTCTGCCATGCTTTTTCAGATTGCGGCTCAAAAGCTTAAAGGGCGGGCAATTTTACCATCTAATGTTCTTTATATCGGAAACGACATGCTCAATGACATTTTCCCTGCCAAAGCCATCGGATTTCAAACGGCTCTGTTTGCCGGTGATCGACGGTCACTTCGTCTGAGAGCGGATGATCCGCGCTGTAGAGATCTTAGCGCCAATCTGGTGATTACGGATCTCGATCAATTGATCCCACATTTTGACTAACCTCTATTCTTTCACCCGCTCGACATAGGCGCCGGTTCGGGTATCGATTTTTAACAGTTCCCCTTCTTCGATAAACGGCGGCACCTGGAGCACATAACCCGTTTCCAGCGTCGCCGGTTTGGAATCACCGGAAGCCGTATCCCCTTTTACCCATGGATCGGTTTGTTGGACCTTTAAATTCATAAAAATCGGCAGGGAGATCCCGATGGGTCGGCCTTCAAATAATAAAATGTTGCAGACGGTATTTTCTTTTAGAAAGTCTTTGGCATCACCAAGTTGAGTTTCGCTAAGATATTCCTGTTCATAGGTCGTCATGTTCATGAAACAGAATTGGTCCCCTTCTGCATATAGATACTCCATTTCCTGCTCATCCAGGTCCGGTTGTTTGAACTTCTCACCGGATCTGAACGTTCTGTCAAATTGAACACCAGTGACCATATTCTTCAATTTACATTTGTAAAGTGCCTGCCCCTTACCGGGTTTTACAAACTCGAATTGCAACAAAATATATGGATCACCATCAATTTCAATTTTAGCGCCTTTTCTCAAATCACCGCTTTCTAACATGTTTTTTGTTCCTCTCTTTTAAAAACGATAGAATTCCGCAAAAAGTTATTGGTTAACCGTCACGATTCATTCATAGCTTTCTCGGCCTCCCGAACGGCACTGACCAACCGTCTCACTTGTTGCAGATCCTTTTGAAACCGGATCGGGACACCATTCTTGTCCAACGCATTGGTCCGGGTACAGCTGTCCACACCGGCAGGTCTCACCCGGCGGATGCCCTCAGCAACATTGTCCGGGGATATCCCGCCGGCCAGGATGACCGGGATACGGCAGGACATAACCAACTTGGCAGCTGTCTCCCAGTCGCACTGCTGTCCGGTAATTCCCACAAAACCAGGGACCGGCTGGCTAGCGTCATCAATCCCGGGTGCGCTTGCCAGCAAGGTATCTGTAAGGAAGAAATCGCTGACCGGTTCAAACCAACGGCTGACGTCAAAAGTGGCATTCCAAGTGTGTTTACCGGATTGAACGATGGGAATAGATCGCATAATACCTATCTGGGGAAATCGTAGTTTTACTTCTTTTTGAAGTTGGATCAAACGACGGCAGCAATCCCAGATATCTTTCTCACCGACCAGCGACTCGCAAAAGTGGACAATATCCGGTTGATAATAATCCAGGGTATACAGCACGGATTCCAAAGAATTAAAAAGCGGTATCAAACTGCTTTTGGCAGCTGCTGAGTGGACTTGCCTGATGGTGTCTTTTACGCCGGGCACTTTCCATTCGGTTTCGGAGGCAATCACACTGCCAATTTGATCGACACCGATTTCAACAAGTTTCTCCGCTTCGAATGGATCCTGAATCTCGTAGATCTGCACAATTATTTTTTCGGCGGTCATTTTCTTTTATGGCAGTAGTTCTGAATTTTCAGTTGACATTTGTCGCATTCTCTAACATATTCAGCCTATTTTCGCAAACCGTATCAAAGATCTACTGTCAACTCAATTCATAAGCCGCTGGCATCGATCAGATCTGCGCCCAACAAGAATGCCTTTGCTGGCACCGGTGGAACCTATTAAATTCTCGCCAGCATAGCCGGTGGGTTATGAATTGAGTCAAGATCTACGTATTAATTCAGACAACGGGCAGGCAATACATGATACTCATCATCGATTTCGGTTCCCAGTACAATCAGTTAATTGCCCGAAGGGTCCGAGAAAACCATGTCTATTGTCAAATCGACCCTCCGAGTATTTCCATCGAGACGATTCAGGCGCTCAATCCCAGCGGAATTATCCTGTCTGGCGGCCCGGCAAGCATTTATGAAAAAAACAGCCCAAAAACCGACATTGCCATTTTTAATCTGGGAATTCCAATCCTGGGTATTTGTTACGGTATGCACTTCATGATATCAGCTCTGGGTGGCGTTGTTGAAGGTGTCGGAAAACGCGAATACGGATTCGCTGAGCTTGAAATTAATAATGCCGACGGTATTTTTCATGGGGTGAGTAAAAAAAGTACCTGCTGGATGAGTCATGGCGATGCCATCCGCAAACTGCCGCGTGGTTTTAAAACAAGTGCTTCTACCACCAACACGAAAATTGCTGCCGCTGTCCATCCCAAAAAAAATCTTTTTGGTCTCCAATATCACCCAGAGGTGGCGCATACCAAAATGGGCAAAAAGATGCTGCGCAACTTCTTGTTCAATATCTGTGGCTGTAAACGCTCCTGGACCATGAAATCATTCGCCCGCCGGTCCATAGAAGAGATCCGCTCGACTGTGGCCGATAAAAAAGTCATACTGGGATTAAGTGGCGGCGTGGATTCTTCGGTGGTGGCCGTACTGCTTCATAAAAGTATCGGTAAACAATTGACCTGCATATTCGTGGATAACGGGGTGCTCAGAAAGGACGAAGCCCGCAAACTCAAACTCACCTTAAAGCAACAGCTCAAACTCAACATCCGGTTTGTGAATGCAAAAACACAATTTTTAAATGCTCTTGCCAAGGTAACCGATCCCGAAAAAAAACGTAAAATCATCGGTCGGATTTTCATGCAGGTTTTTGAAGCCGAAGCCCGTAAGATAAAAGGTGCCGAATTTTTAGCCCAGGGCACGCTCTATCCGGATGTTATCGAGTCGGTCTCCGCCTTTGGGGGACCTACTTCCGTTATAAAATCCCACCACAATGTCGGCGGTCTTCCCAAAAACATGAAACTTAAGCTCATCGAGCCTCTAAAATACCTTTTTAAGGACGAAGTGCGACTGCTGGGCAAAGAATTAGGCCTTGAACAGGAATTAATTTGGCGACAGCCTTTTCCGGGCCCCGGCCTCGCCATTAGAATCATCGGCATAATTACTGCGAAACGGCTTAAAATATTGCGCAACGTTGATGATCTTTTGCTTGAAGAGATCAAGAATGCCGGATATTATAGAAAATTATGGCAATCCTTTGCCGTGTTGCTGCCGATAAAAAGCGTGGGCGTTATGGGAGATCAACGTACCTATGAAAACATTGTGGCCATACGTGCGGTGACAAGCAAGGACGCAATGACGGCTGATTGGGCGAAACTGCCCCATAAATTATTGGGCCGAATCTCCAACCGGATTATAAATGAGGTCAATGGGGTTAACCGGGTGGTTTACGACATTAGTTCGAAACCCCCCAGCACGATAGAATGGGAATAAAAAATTATGGCAGAAAGAAAACCGCCTGAATTTCGATTTAGTGCTGACGATCAAGAGCCCGACGAATTTTATCATGAGGAGATGAAAGATCTGCGGGTTGAAAAATTAAGCCAGCGAATTACGCTGATATCGATTCTACTCCCCTGCCTGATTGCGGTGGCCCTCTATTTGGGATACCGGGACTTAACCAGTAGGGTGCAGATGGGACGGGACAATAGAGATCAAGAAGCTCAACAGCTATCGAATCAAATGGAAGCGCTTTCAGAAAAATTCAATGAGAAATTAGACACATTCTCAATGACCATGTCCTCTCAGGATCAAAAAGTTAGCGATTCGATTTCCAACCAACTAACTACTATCAATAACAACATCGACGTGCTAAATAAAAACATGGCGTCTCTGAAAAAAAATCTGGAACAAGCCCAAAACGCCATAAAAAAACTAGATAAAGCCAACATCGATATAAAAAGCCAGGCAGCCGCTATCACCAAGTTAGAAGAGGAATTGGGCCTTCTCAAATATGAAATTCAATCACTAACAAATATTCGTGTAGACATAGATTCGATGTCCTCTGAATTAAAAAATATGCAAGCTCAAATTACAGCAGAAATGGAAAAGGTTGCTGAGAATACCGCAACGTTAAAAAAAGAGTATGACCTGCTTCAGGCATCGATTGCCGAACAGTTAAGTGAGAAACTCGATAAAGCCGCTTTGGGCGTTGAGCTGCTTATGTTTAAAAAAAATCAAAGCAACCATTCGCAAGAACTTGCACGCCTTAGCCAGATATTGGATTCGATTCAAGAGAAAATCGAAGACACGCCAGCAGATTCTAAATTCAACCGTCAGCCAAAGACGCTAATTCCTGATGAATTGCCGTCCCCACAATCCACTGTCGAAGAGAACTCAGAATCGATTGAAGGTAGCGAAGATACCAATGTGCAAGAACAGGACCTGCCCCCAGAGTAGTTACCGATCATTGGTAAATTGGAGTCAAGGTCTGAAGCATCAATCTACAAAGGTCATGAGAGGACATCCGAATTATGCAGGTCAATCAAGCCATCATCGCATTTTCGCAGAGTGAAAAGCTGAAAAGCGGAATTATCTGGGCAAACCAGATTGTCGAAATGTATATCGGACTTTCCGAACCTGAAAAACCCGGAGCCGATCGTGTACTGAAAACATGGATCAACATGATCGCAAATGAGATTCATGTTGCAAAAAAGGCAGCCCCCCATGAAGTCTGGTCGGATGTGGAAAAGGACATGAATACCGCATTGGTCATGCTGAACTCAGGCGTGGCCCAAGAAGCCGGCTTCCACCTTACCCAAGCCTTAACAAAAGTTACCACCATCGGCCACCAATCAATGACCCTTTTGGCGGATAAGGGACTGTTATAGCACCCTACCCAATTAACATCTCGGAAGCTTTTCAACTTTTTGGAATTACGTTGCTTTTCGCGACCCTCAGCGTCTGTAAGCCAATTTGGATAATGGAATATGGGGACAAGCTCCCTAACTTGTTTCTGGAGAATACCATGAGTTTCACTCAGCGCGTCCTTCTATCCATCGGTATTATACTCATCGATCTTATCGTGTTTTTTTTGCCCCTGACGGCCCTATTTCTCGTCTATATCATCTTAGCCAATCCGACATGGTTCAGAGAATTTTTACAGGACCTGAACCAAACGTGAATATTCAGCTTTTCGTATTCTGCTGCTGAATGATTTCATTCCATATCTTTTCAGTATCTTTCATGGGTATATTTTGGGCATCGAATACAGGTTTGCTGAGTTCGGGAAAAAATTCATCAAGAACCGAATTGATCTGGGAAATAAGTTTGTCAATTTCCATATCATTTAAGGTCTTGATCATCCGTATATCATCCTCGACTTGCTGCTGAAAAAAAACCAAGGTTTGGTACCCATTTTGGAATGAGCTGATTTTTTCATTTATTCCGTATATATACCCAATTAACGATTGAATCAGTTTAAGATCAAATTCAATACGAGGATTACGGATGGCCATCAGATAGGATTCGATCTGTAATTGCGCTTTTTCAAATTTGATCTCTTTTTCAAGTTCACCCACTTTTTGATTTAGCTGTTCCTGTTTTTGCCGTGCCAATGAAATTTTTTGAGATAGTTTTTGCTGTAATGATGAAATTTCAGCCATCTTTCGATGAAGTTCCGAAGTTTTGTGCTCGCTTGCGAAGCTTGGGCCGCAAAACAAAAGATAAATCATCAGTGTCGTCAAACTGATAGACATCAAATGTTTTTTCATATCAATTTCCTCATTTCCTTGTTTTGCGAATCAATAATATGGACACTATGGCTTACATCGTGACGCGCTCTATTTCTTGGCGGAGATCATCGGCGACAAACAATTTGCCACCCATAGCTTGCCACAATGCCAGATATTTCATAGTTTTTGGATCCACATTTTTTATATTGTCCCCAAGCCCCATGAGCTCCAGTTGATTGCCTTCCCATTCCATTAGATAGGTTGCCAGCTCAGGCGCAAACTCGGTCAGACCGTTAAGAGATATCCAGTTTCCCTTCCATTTGAAGAGGTGTTGTGCCGCTGCCGGAGAAAGTTTTTTGATGCCGTTGATGCACATCCAACTGCCACGCCACTGAATTAAATGTTCGGCCGCCGTCGGGGATAGTGCCGTTAATCCATTTAAAAAAAGGTCTGATCCAGGTTTTTGGGATAGGCATCGGGCCGTTACGGCGGATATACTGGTGAGTTCTGCAGTGCGTTCATAATT
>JASFFJ010000395.1:0-7330 GCA_050124355.1 Desulfobacterales bacterium
TACAGTTGTTTTCAGTCCGGCCGGCAGAATGCTTGCCAGCGGTTCAGATGATAACTCTGTCCGGCTGTGGGATGTCCGAAGCAAATCACCAGTGCACAAATTTGAAGGTCATGTCGGCTGGGTGGCTTCAGTTGCGTTCAGTCCGGCCGGCGGAATGATCGCCTCCGGTTCCGGTGACAAAACCGTCCGCCTTTGGGATGTGCCGACCAAAAACCTGGTGCGCACATTTGAAGGCTATGCCGGTCAGGTAAATTCAGTGGCCTTTAGTCCGAACAGCGGTTTGAGCGCCGGTGGTTCGGATGACAAAACCATCCGATTATGGGATGTGCAGGCCGGTAGACAGGTGTACACGTTGGAAGGCCATGGTGGCTGGGTAAATTCAATTGCCTTCAGTCCTGCCGGCAAAATGATCGCCAGCGGTTCGGATGACAAAACCGTCCGACTCTGGGATGTGCTGGCCAGGAAACTTGTGTACACATTTGAAGGTCATACCGCCTGGGTATCATCAGTTGCCTTTAACCCGACCGGGACATTGATGGCCAGTGGTTCAGATGACAAAACCATCCGGCTCTGGGATGTGAAGGCTGGGAGACCAGTTCATACATTTTCAGGCCATGCCGGTCTGGTGACATCTATTGCCTTCAGCTCGGATGGAAAAATTATCGCCAGCAGTTCAAGTGACAAAACCATCCGGCTGTGGGATGTGCCGACCAGGAAACTGGTTCATACCTTTGAAGGTCATGGCGGTCGGGTAAATTCAATTTCCATCAGCGCGGTCGGTGGGCTGGTCGCCAGCGGTTCAACCGACAAAACCGTCCGGCTGTGGGATATGAAGGCCGGTAAACTCTTACATACGTTTGCGGGCCATGCCGATGGGGTAAATTCAGTTGCCTTTAACCCGACCGGAACATTGATGGCCAGCGGTGCAGATGACAAAACTGTCCGCCTCTGGGATGTACAGGCCAGGAAGCCGATTCACACCTTTATTGGTCATGCCGGCCGGGTAATTTCAGTTGCATTTAGCCCGACCGGTGCAATGATTGCCACCGCTTCAGATGACGCTACCGTAAGGGTGTGGGATGTAAAAACTAAAACCGTATTGCAGATACAGGTGGCAGGCAAGCACGCCAACTGGCTGAGCATTGACCGGCAGAAGATAGTATATCGCGGCGATGACGGCACCATGCTAAAAAATCGCAGTATAAAAAATGACCGCTGGCTGCCGGTGCAGACAGCCGATTCAGGCAGGCCTGATACCTGTTCGATCTCAGTGGTCCCCGGGCATGTTACACTCACTCGCGGGGAGAGCAAGGATCTGCGCGTTAGGGTTACAAACTCCGGCCCTCATCCGGCATACTGGCTGAACCTGAAGCCTTTAGCCGACAGGGGGCAGGCGATTCGATTCGATCCGCCGGATCATATGTTCAAAGGCAAGGGTGAACAAATCTGGAGGCCGGAGCGGATCGCCCGACTTGAACCGGGCGAAACGGCAACGCTATATGCCCGCATCAGACTTAATTTCAACCTGCCGACTACGTCAATTAAACCCGGTATGCACCGGTTCGCGCTGACAGTGGCCTGTGCCGACAATACTGAAATCAGCCAAACGATAATCGTGGCGGTGCAGTCGTCGGATCTTTAATTTTAATCTCTCCTGATTTTAATTCCCCGCAGCTTGCTGCGAAAAAAGTGAGTTAAATCCTAAAACATGATACTCCGCGGCTTGTCGCGGAGAGATTTTATTTCAAACGGGATTCGAATTGTACCCCCGCAAAGCGGGAATAGACATCTATCTTAAAGCATAATTCGGTATGAATCGGGCATACGGTAAGTTAAAAAAGCCGGGGAAGAGGAAAAAATACCGGTTTTTTTTCTAAATAGTCTTTACATCTGATGATTGATTAGTTAACATCAAAACATCATGGCACGAACAACGATTGACATAGATGATCCGATCCTGAATGAGATCAGGGCCATTCAAAAAAGGGAAGGCCGGTCCATGGGCAAGATTGTTTCGCAACTTTTGGCTGAAGCGCTGAATAAACAAAAGATTTCGGCGAAGCAACCGAAATTCAAATGGGTTTCGCGCCCCATGCGTTCTTTGGTGGATTTGTCCGACAAGGACGAGGTTTACCGGATCCTGGATAGAGAGTAGATATGAGCTACACGGTAGATGTTAATGTGCTGCTTTATGCATCAGATCTGGCTAATCCAAGAAACGACAAAGCTATGCAGTTTTTGCAGAACCGTGCCTCGGATCCGGAACTTTTTTGCATTGCCTGGTCGACGGTAATGGCCTATATTCGGATTTCTACCCATCCAAGCATATTTTCCCATCCGCTTTCTCCTGAGGAAGCACTAAGAAATGTTGAAAATCTTTTAGACCTGCCGCGTGTGCGAGTGTTGTCGGAGGATGATGACTTTTTGGTGATGTACCGTAATGTGGTCAGTAAGTTTCCTGTGCGCGGGAATTTAGTTACGGATGCTCATCTTGCCGCATTGTTATTGCAGCACGGTGTTCGGAAAATCTATACTGCCGATTCTGACTTTAAGAAATTTGAGTTCCTAGAAGTTGAGGATCCGTTCTCTTGATCCTGTTAGGGGTGGGCAAGGTAATCTATGCTATAAAGATATGCTTTAACCTCTCATACCGATAGAGTTTCATTTGGGTCTGCTCCGCATTTTCCGTTGACGCATCAGATTGCTTAAAAGTAATTCTTTGGCCACAATTGTAAACGGTTATATTCGATGAATAAAAACTATCTGGAATATTTTCGGTAAATTTGATAACTTATAGTGTGAGATTAGGCCTAATGGAATGTCTGCAATTGGGGGTGCAAGAAATTGAATTTTCTAAAAATGAGATCCTAGTTCGCAATGGTAGGGGCGTGAAAGACTAAAATACCATGCTGCCCGAATCGTTCAAGTCTCCCTTACATAACCATCTGGGACAAGTCAAGATTGTTAGCGAAAGGAATATTGACGATGGAATTTCGCACTGCCTTTAAAATCGGAATCATCGTGCTTGCCGTAAACCTCTTGATCAGCCCGGTGGCAGCCAATCAGCAAAGGTTTAAGGGCGTGCAGATCAGGGTCGGCGTACAGAATGTCTCGGCCATTGGCGGACCGGCGAAGGCGCATGCCAAAACCTGGGAGCAACGTACCGGGGGCAAGGTCGTGGTCGCCGAGTTCCCCTTCGGCGAGCTGTTCGAGGCGTTCTACGAAGCGCTTTCCTCGGGGACAGGGGCTTTCGATGTGGTCCTCTATGCCCCGGCCTGGGCCGGCGATTTCGCACCCTACCTATCGGAAATACCCGCAGATATCGCCGATGATCCATCATTCGACGATATCCATCCGGTGTACCGCGACCGGTTGATGAAATGGGGCAACAAGCGGATTGCCATTACCGTCGACGGCGATCTCTTTTCAGGGTACTACCGCAAGGATCTTTTCGAAGATTCGCGCCACCGGATTGAGTTCCGCCAGCGGTACGGCTACGAACTCGCGACGCCCAACACCTGGAAGGAATATCGCGATATTGCCGAGTTTTTCACCGGCCGTGAAGGTCCGGACGGCCAGAAGCTTTACGGAACCGTCGAAGCCTTCAGCCGAGGCGGACAGCAATTCTGGAATCTGTTCTCGCGCGCCTCGGCCTATGCCAACCACCCGGATCATCCCGGTGCCCAGTTTTTCGATCCCGATACCATGCAGGCTCACATCAACAACCCGGCCTGGGTGCGAGCCGTCGGGGACTACGTGGAGATCGTGGATTTCTCGCCCCCCGGGGCCCTGAACTTCGGCATCGTCGAGGCCCGCAAGCCGTTCGTGCAGGGACATACGGCGATGATTCTCGACTGGGGAGATACCGCTCAGATTTCGGCCAATCCCGAAAAGTCCAAAGTGGTCGGTAAGGTGGGCTACTTCGTCCTCCCCGGCACGATGGAGGTTTGGGATTACGTGCAACGGCAGTGGGACCGGATGGCGCGTCCCCACAAGACCCCGTTTTTGGCTTTCGGCGGTTGGGTCGGCAGCGTCCCGAAGGGCAGCAAGCAGCAAGCTGCTGCATGGGACTATCTCATGTGGTACTCCAGCCCGGAGAACAGTCTGCGCGACGTGGTGACCAGCGGCACCGGTGTGAACCCTTATCGGTACACCCATTTCACCAATATCGATGCTTGGAACAAGGCGCTCACGCCCCGCGCCGCATCCGACTATCTCGGCATGCTGAGGGCAAGCCTTGATTCGCCCCACGCGGCGCTGGATCTACGCCTCCCCGGTTTCTTCGAATACACCGAAGCGCTGGAGATTGAGCTCGAGCGCGCTCTAAAGAGGGAGATCTCTGTGCGTACCGCACTGGACCGGGTGGCCGTGAAGTGGGAGCAGATCACCGAACGGGCTGGTCGCGAGAAACAGAAGGCGATCTACCGGGCTTCCATGGAATTGCCACCGAAACCGCCCGCAATGAAGGAAAAGTATGTCATCGGATTTTCCCAGGCCACCACGACCGAGCCGTGGCGCCTGCTATTCAACAAGGTCCTGCGGCAGGAGGCAGCCAAGTACTCGAACATCGAGCTCATTGTGGCCGATGGGCTTGACGACATTGACAAGCAGGTACGGGACGTCGCCGAATTCATGCACCAGAAGGTCGATGCCATTTTAATCTCGCCCAAGGTCGCCTCGGGCCTGACGCCGATTGTCAACAAGGTCTACGAAGCCGGCATCCCGGTGATCGTCCTTGACCGCGATCTTACCAACGACCAGTACACGCAGTTCATCGGCGGTGACAACCGCCTGATCGGAAGCACTGCTGGCAACTACGCTGTCCAGCTGCTGGGCGGCAAGGGCCAGGCGCGCGGGACCATTGTTGAGATCTGGGGCGGCATGGCGTCGACGCCAGCCCAAGATCGCCACGATGGATTCCACCAGATCATCGATCAGGAACCCGGAATTATCATGGCCATCGAACCCGCCGACGGTGACTGGAAGCAGGACAAGGGATACGAGATCATGGCCCGGGCGTTGGCTGAGAATGACCGCATCGATCTTGTCTATGCCCACAACGACCCGATGGCCTTCGGCGCCTACTTGGCGGCAAAGGACGAGGGGCGGGATAAGGACATCTTCTTCCTCGGCATTGACGGCATTCCCGGGGAGGGCATCAAATGGGTTTCTGAAGGAATTTTGACTGCCACATTCCTGTACGACACCCCGGGCGACGAAGGAATTCAGCAGGCGCTGCGGATCCTCGCTGGAGCGCCGATCGCCAATCGGATTACCCTGCCGACCATGACCATTGATAAGAGCAACGCCAGAGACATCCTCCTGGCCCATGGCCAACGTTAAGGACATGCCAATTGGGCCGACCGTGGGAATCTTAAAGCCAATAGATCTTCGGGTATGAATTTGAACGAGATATCGAAGTTGGGGCTTACAAAGCAAGGATTATTGGGCAGCTTCGGAGGCAGACTGTACCTGGCTTTTGGTGCCATCATCCTGTTGACCTTGATCACGACCGCGTTAAGCCTGTATTCCTTCAATCGTTTCGGGGACGTTGTGCAGCGTACGACGACAGAGACCATTCCGCTTGTCGTCGGGGCCAAAGATTTGGCGGAAAGAAGCTTGTCCCTCACTGCTTCGGCACAGAGCATCGCCCTTGCCGGGGACAAGAACGAACTTCAGGCCAGCATGGCCGATCTTGACGCACTGCTGCGCGAGATCAAAGAAGCGGTAGGCAGACTGATAGATCGATCCGACCCCGACGTCCTCAATGACATCCGCGAGGACATCGAAGCCCTGGCGACTATCCTGGAGGCACTCGAGGGCCTGGCCGAGCAGCGTTTCATCATGCAGCAGCGGCACGATGTATTCGTTGAAAGGGTCAACGAGGTTGGCGCCAATTTTGCCGATACCTCCCATCCAGTGACTTATGGGGTCCACTCCTTAATGGGCTTGTTCGCCAACCGGGCGGGACGTCGTACGACGAAAAGAGTCGAACACCTGGGCAGCGATGTCCATCGGCCGGTGACGATCATAATGGCGGCGCGGCGCACCATGGAGTCGATCAAGGCGTCTGCCTCTCCTGTTACAGGGGGCAAGGATCGTATGCCATGGCTGCGCCGGTCCTTATTGACGATCATTACGAACGACCTCGAGAGCCTGTCTCGTGACGCCACCTCTCCCGAGCTGTCGGAACTGGCGCGTATGGCGTCGGAACTCCGGGATAGGGAAAGCGTTGGCAACGATGAACTGGAACGGTTCGCCGGGCGATTAGACGAACAGGTGGAACGGGAAAGGCAAGCCCTTATTGATGAACACCGACGTGTTGCCCTGGAAACGCGCCAGACGATCATCCGTTTGATCGATATGGCGGTCAAGGAAGGTGGCGTCAGCACAGAGATCCGGGCTCTGGGTATCCACGTGATTAGTCTCCTCAATACCGTTGCCGTCCTCGAATCGACAGAAGCGGTCTACGAGATGCGGGTGGGATTCGATCGCTCATTCGACGCCCTGCGGGATGTGCTGGGGGCGTTCGAGAAAAGCGCCCTTGCCCAGCGCAATCCTATTCTGGCAGCTAATCTTCGCAAGATCGAAGAGGACTTGGTCCAACTGCGCCACGGTGACATGGATCCGTTCCAGCGCCGCACCAGCGAACTTTCTCTCCTCAACGAGATTGCAAACCGGCTGGCGGAGGGCCGCGAGGTGTCCAGCCGCCTGACCCTCAAAGTCAACCAGCTGGTAACGGGTATCATGGCTGAGGTAGAACAACTTGGCTTCGATGCTGACAGGCAGCGACTGACCAACAGTACGATCATCGCTTTCGGGGGTGCATTTTCCGTGCTGGTGATTGTGGCCATTGCCCTCTACACCGCGGCCATATCACGGCGCCACGAAGCCGATCTGCACGGTGAAATTCATGAGCGCAGGCGGACAGAAGAGGCGCTTCGCCAACGCACGGCACAATTGGAAGCAGCCAACGTCGAGCTGGATGCCTTCGTCTACTCCGTCTCTCACGATTTGCGGGCGCCGCTGCGCGGTCTATCCGGCTTCAGCCAGGCCCTGATGGAGGATTATGCCGACAAGCTTGATGGCGATGCGCTGGACTACCTGACGCGGATCAGTCGCGCCAGTCAGCGCATGGGGCAGATGATTGATGACCTCTTGACGCTGTCGCGCGCAACACGCGGAGAACTCCGCTGGGAGCAAGTCGATTTGACCGCCCTGGCCGAGAGTATTGTTGCGGAGCTTGATGAACGCAACCCCGGCCGCCAGGTGTCGTGTGAGATCGCGCCCCAGGTCATCACCCAGGGCGACCCGCGCGTCCTGCGGATCG
>JASFFJ010000396.1:0-7317 GCA_050124355.1 Desulfobacterales bacterium
TATGAGGGGGAGGTAATAGCAATATGAGCAAATCAACTCGTACAGATACGTTGGTGATGCAGGCAATTCGCGGCGTAAAAAGAAATAGGAAAGGATCTGCAAAGACGAGGCACAATCATATAAAAGAAGCGCGTAGATTTGTAAATACAATACGTGGATTAGGCTATGGAGTAAAGCGATGGAAAAATATTTCAAATAAACATGTACATCAGGCGGTTAATAAATGGAAGGATGAAGGTTTACAGGTCGCTACCATATGCTCAAGAACGTTATGAAACATTAACAGGGTTTAAGGCACCATGTAAATTCGAGAACAAAAGAGAGTTTCAAAAAAATGCTGTAAGAATAGCAGGGGAAGGGTGGAGAAAACTGAATCAAGATGCCCGCCAAATTATCAAGGCTGAATTAGGTCACGGTCCGGATCGGGATGATGTGGTAAGCCAATATTTAGGAGCGATATAAAAAAATAATGATAAAGCTTTTAAAGCCCGGAGATTTGAAATCCTCGGGCTTTTTTCTTTCATGTACGTTACAAGATAGTTAAAGAACCGATATTGGGGTAACCAAACCACCCGCAGCTCACACTTGATATTGCCCATTTTCCACTTGCGTTTTTGAATTTAAGCATATATAAAATTCACATAACGTTAATTAACTTTATGTGAAAAATGGAGCGCTATGATGGATAATCCCTTTACTCATAGCAGGATCGTAACCGGTGAATCTTTCTGCAACCGCCAACAAGAAATACAAGATCTTACCTACTATGTTCAAAACCATCAAACGGTGCTGCTTTATTCTCATCGACGCACGGGTAAAACATCGTTGATTTTTGAGCTTATGGGCAAACTAAAGAAAAAGCGCCCTATGGTGAAATCGATCTATATCGATCTTTACGGTACCCTTGATGAAAACGACTTTATTGCCGCCATCTTCTCAGCTCTGTCGCAGATAGAATCCAAACTTGAGAAGCTTCTTAAGCTTGCCACGGGCCTTAAACTAAGTGTCGTCGTCGACCCTATAACCGGACAGCCCACTGTTTCTGTTCCCATCAGCCGATCCGAAAGACCTAAATACCTCAAATCATCCATAGAGATTCTAACCTCTTATGCCAAAAAACAAAAACTATTGGTTGTTTTTGACGAATTTCAGGAAATCGACAAATACACAGATCCTGGTTTTGAAAAAAGGCTCCGATCTCACATCCAGCTGCAAAAGAATATTGCCTACATTTTTTCCGGCAGCCAGAAACACATACTAGCGCAAATGTTTAATTCGAGCGACCGCGCCTTTTATCAAATGGCCAGAAGCTACCCACTGAAACTGATCGAGCTCGAACAATATATTAAATGGGCTCAGGGCCTTTTTAAAAAAAGAAAAATATCAATAGCGGCAGAAATTATAACGGATATTGTTGAACGCTGCGAATATCAGCCCATGTACATTCAGCAATTTTTGTTTGAACTTTGGCGCCAGGGGGAAATCAGCCCGGCGGCCATCTCCCAAATTGAAAGCGACATTCTGGAACGCCGAGAGAATGAATTTATCATTCTTTGGGACTCGCTGACCCTTAATCAGCGCAAGGCACTGCGCCTTTTGGCAAAAACAGAGGGGGAAGCCATCTTCTATTCTGAATCCCTGCAACGCTTCGGGTTCAGTTCCGGCTCGATTCTCTCCAGGGCATTATCCTCTTTGAGCAAGCGGGATATTGTCACCAAAAACAAGACTTACAACATCCAAAACGTTATGTTCAAAAAGTGGATTTTAAGAACTTCACCGGCATAAATGTGCAGGGAAGGATCAGTTTCAACTTTGAAGAGGAACTAAAAAGGAGGGGTTTGAGGTCTGTGCGAAAACCTAATGGGTGTTAGCGTACAAAATTGTTCCGTTGCTATCGGAAGACTTGTTAAAAAACAATTGCTTGGTGTAAGATAACATTCTAGTATCTTTAAATATAACCCATTGTTATTGTTGTAGATAGAGAGCAGAAAGCAAACACTCACCATTTCTTCAAATTTGATGTCTTAACAGCAGCTTTGATCGTTTTGATTTATTGAGATAGTAAACATATCTTTCACTTTTGAATTTGAAAGCGGGACTACAATATATTGTGCTCGTTCTCTGCCTGCAAAAATTATAATCATTGTGCCTTTCGATATGCAATCTGCATATTTCCGTAATTATAGGAGCAGGCACGTTATTTCCAGTTTGGGTACTTGCAAATTATCATGGACTCACGTATGCAATATGCAGTTGCTCACTAATCGGGCTATGGCAAAATGTACAGACTCACACGACGACAAGTTATGCAGATGTTATCCATGATCCTGTCGGCATCGGCGTTTGGATTTAAGAGCGAAGTGGCACAGGATGCATTTGATAAGGAGCTGGTTTGCGTTCATATTTTGCAGCCAGGCTTCAAAATTCCTGATCCGTTGCTGGAACGGTACAAACTCACACCTGTCCGAGAAAGCCCGTCAGATCTATTCAATTTGAAAATTCCAGAATTGCTATTATGCCTTACAGATAAAGATTTTCTATCTATCTTCGATTATTTTTGGCCGATAGAAAAAGCTGAATTTCATGGCGCCCTCAGAAAAGTCACCATCAAGTATGAGAAGGTAAAGATTACGGAAAAGAATGACATATCTGAATTCTCAGGATTGCTGGAAATCATTAAGACTGAATCAAACGAAAACTTAAGAAAGGCGGCTGTCATTTTTACTCTCAATGAATTCACTCGATATTTCGCAGCAGACATTCTGAATCTGTGGCAGACCTATGGTATTAAAGAATTCGTATTGTTCAAAGATCCCTCAAAACCTCCATACCTATGTTCGTATCCTTCCCTGCAAAAGGGATTCAAACGACCGCCACCGATTTAAGCCAGCTATTCAGAGCATCCTGAAATGGTTTCACTACTTTGATTGGATTAAATCGAATCTGAAGCCATGGGAAAAAGCTAAAAAAGTAAAAGATCAACTAGACGGAAAGGAGGTCTATCTATATGGCCGAGATTCGAAGAAGTTACTGCGGCCTGTGCCATCCGCGCTGTGGCATCTTGTTGCATATTAAAAATGACAGAGTTGTCAAAGTGACCGGTGATCCGGACCATCCGGTCACCCGGGGTGCCATCTGCGAACGGGGCAGATTGATGCCGGATCATGTCCATCACCCGCAACGTCTAAACCATCCTTTAAAAAGAGTGGGTGAAAAGGGCGGGGGGCGGTGGCAAAAGCTGACATGGGATCAGGCCCTGGATGAGGTGGCAGAAAAATTATCCGAACAAAGAGAGCAGTATGGCGCTGAAACCCTGGCATTCACACACGGGACCAAGCGTACCTACCATTGGGACTGTCGCCGTTTTTTCAATCTGTTCGGATCACCGAATACCTGCGGTGTGAACACCATCTGCATGTGTCCGAGTTACGCCACCGAGTACGCTACGTATGGCGGCATGAGCTGGGGTGAAGTTATGGGCGCACAGTGCATTGTTGTATGGGGCAACAACGCGTCCAATTCCAGTCCCATCGGTCTCTACGCCCAGTTGGTCCGTGCCAAAAAGCGAGGTGCCGGACTGATTGTTATCGATCCCCGGCGCACAAAAGAAGCCGAAATGGCTGACCTGTGGCTCCAGATTCGTCCCGGCACAGATGTCGCCTTGATGTTGGGTTGGATTCGCCTGATTATCGAAGAAGACCTGTACGACCATGACTTTGTTGCCGACTGGACGGTAGGCTTTGAGGATTTGAAAGAGGCAGCCGCATCCTATACGCCCGAAAGCGTATCGCAGATCACCCGCATACCGGTGGTTTTTGCATGGCCTGTCCTCAGGGCATAGAGCCACTTTATGAGCGCCGTAACAGTTATGATTTCTACCGCGGCCTGGGGATACGGCTCGGCCAAAAAGAGCACTGGCCTTGGAAAACGGTGGAGGAGGTATACGACCATTGCTTAAAGCCGGTGGGGCTAACATTCAAAGAATTGGTCAAGCAGTTTGGCATTTTTGGTCAAAGAGAATATCGCCGCTACGAGCAGTATGGTTTTGGCACCCCTTCAGGTAAAGTTGAGCTACGTTCCTCAATTTTTCAGGATCTGGGTTTAGAGCCCCTTCCTGTATATCGTGAACCCCTCTGGAGTCCCTTAGGTAGCCCGGACTTGGCTAAAAAATATCCCCTCATTCTCATCACCGGCAGTCGCTTCATGCCCATGTATCACTCCGAACAACGACAGATCGAAAAAGCTCGCAAGAAAATGCAGGAGCCGCTGGTTGCGATCAATTCACAAACAGCCGAAGACCTTGGGCTGGCCTCGGGTGATTGGGCTATTATTTCATCACCATTAGGAAAAATACGCCAGCGCGTGAACATCTCTGATACCATCCACCCGCGGATGGCCGATTTGCAGCACGGCTGGTGGTTTCCAGAGCGTGATCCGAAATTGCCCGAACTCTTTGGTGTCTTAGAATCCAATGCCAATCTGCTTTGCCCTGACGAGCCGGAATTTTGCAGTCCGGAAATCGGCAGTTGGCCGCATTCAGCATTGTTATGTCGTATCGAAAAAGAGTAAATATCGCCTCCTATTGATCAATTGCCTGAGCTGCTCGAGATAACGTTTATACTTTCTTGCCATACAAAAAGGACCATGGAAAAGGAAAAAAAATATGGATAAAAGACTATCACGCCGTGGGTTTATAAAAAAAGTGCCGTAGCTCTGGGTACCATTGCCGTATGTGATTTGACAGCGATCGTCGGTACCGAAAGGGGAAACGCTTTCAAAGCGTTGGCATCAGAAGGATTAAAGGAGAACAACCGTCCTCATGTGAGCGTAAAACTCTGGCCCGGAAGATCTGAACAGACCAAGCAGCGGCTTGCCGATGCCATCGTCGAAGATGTTGTCAATATTATAGGATGCGATGAAGAATCGGTTTCGGTCGCCATTGAAGAAATCGACCCGAAAGATTGGAAGGAAAAAGTCTATGATCCGCTAATTCGCAGGAAAATGGACACTCTTTACAAAAAGCCAGGATATTCCATGTAAAGCAGATAAGGAGTAAATAATGAAATATCTATGATTTTAAATGGAGGAATCCTGTGAAACGCATTTCATCTGTTTTTATTGTTGGGTTTATAATTTGTACGCTCGTTGTCGGCATAAATATAGCAGCAAAAGCCTCTCTAGCGTCTAATGAAAAACCGGTTAACAATGAAGAGAATGGACTAACCTTATCGGATATGCAGGTAAAGATCACCGCTATGGGACACACGGCAACCTTCCGGCTGTATGACACAGTTGCCGCAAAGGAATTCTACGATCAGCTGCCGCTGAAGCTGAACTTGACCAATTTTCGCGATGCCCAGTGGATGTTCTATCCGCCCGAAAAGCTAAGTGTGACGCCTCTTGAGGCGTATCATGACGGGAAAAAGGGTGAATTAAGTTATTACGAACCTTGGGGAGATGTATTCATGCTCTACAAGGATTTCTATGCAGGCGACGAAATGCACCGTCCGGGCATCAATTTAACCGGAATCGAGGAGATCGCAGAAATGTCAGGCAGCACATTAATTGAAAAGAGTGAATCAAATGCATCAGAAACCATGACAGCCATGCAAATAAGTGTGAAGGCAAACGGCAAGACCACAGTATTCGAACTCAACAACAGTCCGGCAGCCAGAGATTTGTATGCCCAACTGCCACTGAGCATCAAAGTTGAGAATTACAGCGACAGCGTAAACGGCGGGGAAGGAACCCAGCCACCGGAGAGGATATGATGTTGACACCAAGAAGGGTTGTGACATTTAAGTGTTCGGGGAAGTTTCCTTCGCAATAGAGGGAGAAGCATGACCTGCGCCTGAAGCTTTTCGATCGTAACCATTTGGGGGCGCGAACCCCAGGACGCATTGGCAAAGGCGATATGCGCCAGAAAAGGTCATCGCTGCCTTTAAATTCCATCGCCTTGGGAACGGTTTCCGGATCCGGAATCTCAATGTTATCAAGGATCACCTTAAGCTAGAGGGTGGACTCGGACCCCACGTCCTCGTGCAAGGCATTTGGGATGTGGCTCATGTCCAGTGTGCCGGCGGCAGGTTGAATATATTTCAAGGCTTATTTTGTTCGATAGCAATCGTTCAGAAGTCTTGTGATGGCACACTGGTTTTGAACGCCTTAACTTTCGATTAAAAATTCTCTGTATACCTGATAAACTTTCCGAACAAATTCGTACTCAAAGGGGGAGCCGGTCATGAAATAGCGAAACGAATATTTGTGACGCTTGTCGATGGCAAAAAGCGCGAGGAGTCCCCAGTTTAGACGATCTTTATCTTTACCTTTAATCGCCAACTCCTGGTACAACTCGTTCATAATTAAATTGTAGGCGACGAGGTCCACCCCCCAGCCGGCAGCGTCCCGCAGATTGTATGGCCCTGCCACGGGCAGAATCAGGTAAGGGCCGGGGCCTACGCCGTAAAATGCCAGCGTCTGGCCGAAATCCTCGTTCTCACGCTTGATTCCCACATAAGTAGCCGCGTCGATGAGCCCTCCAAGACCGATTGTTGTATTGCAAATAATCCGGCCAAGGGTATTTAAGGATTTTTCGATCTTTAACTGCAAAAGCGAATTCGTCAGGTTGGTGATTTCGCCGAGGTTGTTGAAAAAATTGGTGACCCCGGTCTGGGCGAAATCCGGCAGGACAAACTCATACGCCCGCACGACCGGCAGAAAAACGTATTGATCGAAGACGGCGTTGAAGTTGTAAATCCGGCGGTTCAGCGACTCCCAGGGATCGTATATGTAGAATGCCCGCTGCTCTTCAGGCACAGCGTGTTCATCGGCGGACAGCCTGGCGGGTACGACGGGTTCCTTCTGCACCGGTGCAGTTGCACAGCCGGCTAAAAGGGCCAAAAAAATGATCAGTATCGGGATGATCGTGCGCTTCATAGCAATTATCCTTTCAATTCTTGAAGAAATTGAGCATGTAATCGACATTTTCCGTGTAACTCATGTTGCCGCAGTGACCGCCGTAGGGGTAGATCTTCGCCCGAAGTCCGAAGACGTCTTTCAAAAAGGCCAGATCCCCGGAGGTCAGGATCAGGTCGTCTTCATTGCCCATCAGGCCGATCTTGGGGCTGTTGCGCAGGTAGGCTTCGATGTAGTGCAGGCTGTCGATCTCGATTGCCCGCTCCTGGGAAAGCTCGGGGTACTTGGCCTTATAGTACGGAAAGAGCAGGTAGTCGAAATAGTCGACGAATGTGGTATAGCTGGCGACCCTGAAGTATTCGTAAAGTGAATCCGCGCTTCCCAGCACGAGGTTTTTGGGGA
>JASFFJ010000397.1:0-7292 GCA_050124355.1 Desulfobacterales bacterium
CAACAGGATTAATTAAATTAACATTGCAAATCCGGATATTTAAATCTATGATGGGGCACGATTAAAGCCTTGAAAACAAAATTTCTTTGCCGGACTATTTAGCCGAAATAGCAGCTGAAAGCAAATTATTAACGGTAATGTGAACAACTCTCTCCCCTTATGGGGAACACTTGCGATAGACTTTTTTTATGGGAGCGTAGTTTGAACAATGAAGACACAACCGTTTCCGATACGATTATTATTAATGAGGTTCAACTTCTTTTAGCGAAAAAAAGGACCTCTCTGGCAGCCATGCGCACAGGAATCGCCCTATTTGCGCTACCGCTTACCATCAGGAGTGTGCTGATAGCCACCTCCAAAATTAGGATATCGTTCAGGTTATACACCTGCTTGTGCCACTTCTGATCCTATGCGCAGCGCTCTTTTTTTTTGGGGCTATATTTGATTATTCGATCGATCATACGTCTACATCATCATGATCGACACATATCCGAGATCAAGCGCAAACGCGGCAAAGTAGCCGAATTCATCAACTGATCCGCATCAATATTTTAACGCAATGAAACTTTTTTTTCCTCAATCTCTGCGTGTTCGCCTAATGTTTCTTGTCTTTGTAGCTGTGATCCCAGCGTGGGGTTTGATGATGTATACCGCCTCGGAGCAAAGACAGGAGGCAATTGCTGAGATACAGAAAAACGTTTTGCGGCTAGCCGAGTCTACCGCTCGAGAAGAAGAGCAATTATTTCAAGGCACCCGTCAAATCCTGATTGCTCTGACAAATTTTATTCGAAAACCAGGCAGAGACCCATCCGGATGTAGAGCATTTTGTGCCGAGCTTCTCAGGCAGTTCAGCCGTTATGCCAACCTGGGGGCTGTGAACCCCGACGGAGATGTATTCTGCAGTGCCATTTTTTTCGACAAAACCACCAGCGCCGCCGAACGGTCCTGGTTTCAACGTGCTATTCAAACTCGCGATTTTGTCGTCGGTGATTATCATGTTGACCACATTACCGGAAAACCCGTTTTGGTATTGGCATATCCCGCTATTAATCCTGAGGGGGAATTAGAAGCGGTGGTTTTTGCATCTATCGATCTGAACTGGCTCAACCGGTTCAAGTTTGCGACCGAAACCCAATTGCCCGATGGATTCACGATTACCCAAATCGATAAAAACGGCGTGGTATTGGCGCATCAGCCCGACTCTGAACAATGGCTCGGCCGGGTAATGATGGAAAATCCTCTTTTCAAAGAGATCCTGTCTCAAAATATGGGCGTGCTTGAAGCGCCCGGAGACCATGATACGCCATATATTTATGCATTTGCCCCGCTGCAAAGTGCGCTTAAGGCCAAGCAGGCTTATGTGATGCTCGGTATTCCTCAGAGACACGCCTACGCAGATTCAAAACGAATTCTCATCCGTAACCTGACGCTACTTGGAATCGTTGCTCTGTTGTCAATGACGGCCGCATGGTTCGGTGGAGAGCGGTTGATTATGGGTCCGGTAAAAGCGATGGTGATTGCGAGTCGACGGCTGGCAGTCGGTGAGATGAACGCACGCACCGGTCTTCCCTATGGCAAGGGCGAACTCAGCCAGCTGGCACAAGCCTTTGACGAGATGGCAGTGGCGCTTGGACAGCGCCAGGCAGAGCGCGAGCGGGTAGAGCTGGAACTCAAACGTTCCCAGGAATTGTTCCGCAACCTCTCAACCCACCTGCAGCTGGTAAGAGAAGAAGAAAGGACTCGAATTGCTCGTAAAATCCATGATGACATGGGACAAGCGTTGACGGTACTAAAAATTGATCTATCCTGGCTGAACAACAGACTGGCAAAAGATCAGGAAGCATTGCGTGACAAAACGAAAACTATGCAAGCCCTGATCGATGAAACCGTTCAAACGGTGCACAAAATTTCAGAAGATTTGCGCCCCGCTATCTTAGACGATTTCGGACTTCCAACTGCGATCGAATGGCATGCCGAAGAATTTGAAAAGCGCACAGGCATAAAATGCAAGCCCGTCTTTTATCCAAAAGAATTTGATTTAAGCAAAGAAAAATCCACAGCCCTTTTCCGCATTGTGCAGGAGTCTCTGACGAATATAATCCGCCATGCAAATGCAACTAAAGTCGAAATAAAGCTCAGCGAAAAAAGCGGCATATTAGTCCTGGAAATTCAGGATAACGGCAAGGGGATTACCAAAGCAGCGATCATCAATCCGAGGTCATTTGGCCTCATCGGAATAAGAGAACGGGCTCATTCACTGGGCGGCGAGGTGCGTATCGTCGGCAGCCAGGATACGGGAACGCGCTTAACCGTGAGAATGCCCATTTCTGAAAGGAAGGATTCCAATGATTAGAATAATTATTGCCGATGATCACCCCATTGTACGCGCCGGCATGAAACAGATTATTTCTGAGGCTTCCGATATGATGGTTGCGGATGAAGCCAGTGATGGCCATACGCTTTTGAGTAAAATAAAAAAGGAAAATTTTGATGTTGTTATTTTGGACATTACAATGCCACATATGGATGGCTTGGATGTGCTCAAGCAACTCAAAATTGAAAAGCCGAAGTTGCCGGTGGTTATTTTGTCTATTCACCCCGAGGATCAATATGCACTGCGTGTATTAAAAGCGGGGGCCTCCGCATATGTTACTAAAACCAGTGCACCGGATGAATTAATCAATGCGATTAGAAAAGTTTTTCGTGGCGGAAAATACATTGGTCCTTCAATTGCCGAAAAATTGGCCTTCCAATTGGATGCCAACTTTGAAGAAATGCCCCATGAGGCTCTGTCAGACAGAGAATATCAAGTTTTGTGCACGCTGGCATCCGGTAAAACTGTAACGGAAATAGCTGATGAACTATCACTCAGTGCAAAAACCGTCAGCACCTACCGTTCGCGCATTCTTGAAAAAATGGATATGAAAAACAATGCAGAATTGATACATTACGCCGTTCAAAATAAGTTGGTGGATTGAAACCCAGCATCGGATTTCGACATCCAGGCAGTGCTTCTCAAGCAGCCGTTCTTTTTCAGGTAATTGGCGACTTGCGCGGCAATACTCTCATCCCCTAAGCCGTTCCTTTTTCTCCTTGGCCTTCGACATTCATTGAATCCTTATCTTCCTTTGGAAACCGTGTTCCCTTTGTGGTTGTACAGTGGTTGTTAAAAAACGCTCTGTTGCTCAAACGGTTTATTCTACAACCACGTCTGCAGCCATTTCTTATTTCGGAACATTATTATGGAAAGCGGTATAAAATCTTGTAAGACAAATATTGACAGGAAATAGGGCGAAACTCCTACCTGATTATCAGACCCACACCGATACCAAAATCGTATCTTTCAACTTATAGTGTATTCAAACGACGAAAGGAAAAAGGCTATGTTGGGCGTTTATATTGTCGACGATTCACAAGAGATGCGCCAAAGGCTGACGGAGTTGGTTTCGGATGTCTCGGGGACTGAAGTTGTGGGACAAAGCTCAGACCCTCTTGAAGCCCTTGATAGCATCAGAAAATCGCACCCGGATGTTGTCATCTTGGATATACGGCTGCCCGGCAGAAGCGGCATCGATTTACTTAAGGACATCAAAAAGGATCCAGCAGCTCCCATTGTTATCATGGTCACCAACTACCCCTATCGTCAGTACCGGCAAGGATGTATGTCCGCCGGGGCGGATTATTTCTTCAGCAAAATAAATGAATTCGAAATGATCGGAGAAACACTGAAGCGCATCGCTGTTCATCGTCAACCCGAAGGGAATCCGGAGGTAAAAACGTCAAACAAAGGGAAATTTTCGTGAGAAAATTGCCTATATTCGCCACGAAACCAGTGTTTATTAAAACTAAATGAGGAGGAATTTACAATGAAAAAGGAATTTTTGAAAGTGCAGAAGTTGGTAATAGTCGCTACGGTGTTGATTTTTATCTTTTCTTTATCAACAGCCCAACTTGCCCAGGCGGCGCAAGATTACAACATCCAAACCCTGCCGAGTTTTGCAGACCTGGCCGATAAGGTCAAAGACTCCGTTGTGAATATTTCCACCACTCAGGTGGTGGAGGGAAATCCGATGGTGCCCTTCTTAGGACCAGGTTCCCCTTTTGGGGATTTTTTTGGCAAAGACTTTTCCAAACGATTTTTTGGCAATCGGCCGCAAAGCAAAATGGAAACCCATGCGCTAGGTTCCGGCTTTGTGATCAGCGAAGAAGGACTGATTATAACCAATAACCATGTGGTTGAAAAAGCCAGCGAGATTAAAATCAAACTAATGAACGGCAAGGAATATGACGCCAAATTGGTCGGAAAGGATCCGAAAACGGATCTGGCACTCATCCAAACCACTCCTGATAACGATTTTCCCAAAGCGGCAGTATTAGGAAACTCTGATGCTATGCGCGTCGGCGATTGGGTCATGGCAGTCGGGAATCCATTTGGATTGGGGCACACAGTTACGACCGGCATCATCGGTGCGAAAAGCCGAGTTCTCGGTGCCGGCCCGTATGATGATTTTTTACAGACAGATACAGCAATAAACCCGGGCAACAGCGGCGGACCGCTATTCAATATGAAAGGGCAGGTGATTGGAATCAACACCGCGATCATTGCCCAGGGCCAGGGCATCGGGTTTGCCATTCCCGTCAACATGGCAAAAGAGCTTCTGCCCCAGCTTAAAAGAGGTAAGGTTGTCCGCGGATGGCTCGGGGTGATGATTCAGGATATCACCCCGGAGCTTGCCAAATCATTTGGGCTCAAAAGCGCTGAAGGAGTCCTGGTCTCTGATGTTGTCAAAGGCAGCCCGGCTGAAAAAGCGGGATTGCTAAGAGGGGACGTGATACTCCGGTTTGACCGAAAAGAAATTGAAAACGCGCATAAGCTGTCCCAGGCGGCGGCAGCGACCGCACCCAATACTCAAGTTAAGGTTGATATCCTGCGCAATGGGAAAGCCGAAACCGTGACCCTGGCCACTGGTACGATGCCATCAGAAGAGCAAACAATCGTTGCCCCTAAAGAGGAAACCAGTTGGGGGATGGCGGTTCAGGAACTCAACCCGCAACTGGCCCAGCAACTGGGGTTGGAACCGGGAACAACCGGCGTTGTGATTTCCGACATCATACAAGGAAGTCCTGCGGCAGAGGCAGGATTGCACCCCGGTGATATAATCACGGCGGTAAATCGCAAAGGCATTAAAAATTTTAATGATTACCAGCAAGCTTTGAAACAGGTGAAAAAAGGCGAAAATTTGCTACTGCTGATCAAACGGGGCAGTGGGGCTTTTTATGTCGTGCTCACACCACCCGCAAAAAACCAGTAACCATGAGCTCTGCCGGGATAACCGTTGCAGACCGGAAGTGTTCATGACATTTCTACAGCTTGGAGGTGATGATACATGGAGTGGTTAATGTCTTGGTGGAACAGTTATGAAGCTACAAATATGTTTCGCCTTCTATTCGCTTCATTTCTCAGCGGATTAATCGGGATCGAGAGAGAGGTTCATGGTCGATCAGCTGGTTTCCGAACTCATCTGCTGGTGGGGGTAGCGACTTGCTTGATGATGATTGTATCTGAATATTATTTTAAAAAATATGGTGGCTTAAGCAGCAATCTCGCGGTGCGCATGGATCCAGCACGCGTCGCCGCTCAAATCATTACCGGCATCGGGTTTCTTGGGGCCGGCGTGATTATCAAATCCGGACAGATTGTCCGTGGATTGACAACAGCTGCCTGTCTTTGGATGGTCGCCGGTGTCGGCATGGCGGTTGGCATCGGTCTTTATGCTCCGGCCGTTATGGTCGCCGTGGTGGCTATGTTTAATCTAGTGTTTCTTAAACAGATTGAACGGTTAATTAAAAAGGATCATTTTTGTACGCTGGTAATACATTCTTCCACTGCCAAGGAAAATCAAGAAAATTTAAGAAATATCATTCAAGAAAATAAGATGCGCATTATTAACGGAAGAATAGAAAAAGATACAACCACGGGCAACAGTCGCTATGAGTATATCGTCTCAACAAATAGAGGTTTTGACCAGGAAGCTTTCATTGGAGCGTTTTTGGGGCTTCCCGATATACAGAAAGTCAGTATTTACTGAAACAGTCGAAGCTGAACAACCCACCGGCCTCTAAGGGATAGGTATTCAAGGGGGAGGTTCATCAAATGATCCAAGTTGAGATGGTTGGTTAGCTTTAGAGGCTTCGCGTGTCTCGAAAATATTAGCTTATTGGAGATGGAAGGTTTTTTTCATGGACCGGTTTATTCTTCTCATTGGGATTGCAGTCATCCTTGGCTCTATCGGGGGACGGCTATTCGCCCATCTTCGAATCCCCCAGGTTGTTGGTTATATCATCATAGGGATTCTGGCTATTCTTGTGGGCGGCGTCTGGTTCCATGCAATCTCCCCCGAGGACATACAAAGGCTTGAGCCGATCAGCCTCTTTGCATTGGCAATTATTGGATTCAGTGTCGGCGGCGAGCTGAAAAAGGAAGTATTTCAGAAACATGGAAAAGGTTTCATCATCGTCCTTCTGTGCGAGGGCCTTACGGCTGCTATTTTCGTGACGATCCTAACGGGGCTCGTTACGTGCCCTTGGAGCAAGCTCGCGGATGGTTCCATCATCCGGGTGCTGAGCCATGGAAATTGGTCCCTTGCCATTCTTTTAGGAGCCATCGCTTCAGCCACCGCCCCGGCCGCGACTGTGGATGTTCTTTGGGAATACAAAACTCGGGGAATTCTCACCACCACAGTGCTGGCCATCGTTGCTCTTGACGATGGGCTGGCGTTGCTCCTATATGGTTTCGCATCCTCTGTGGCGGACCTTTTGTCCGGAAACGCCGGCTTTTCGCTGATGAATGCGCTCGGCAAACCACTTTACTATATCCTGGGCTCGATCATTTTAGGCGCTCTGGTGGGATCAGCTTATGCTATCGTCTTACGTATTTTTTACAACCGTGAGATAATTCTTCCCTTGTGTATCGGGGGTCTTTTATCCATTATCGGAATATGCCATTATCTGGATCTCGATCTTATTCTGGCAGCCATGAGCAGCGGTGTTATGGTCGTCAATCTCGCTCCGCGAAGGAGTCGCGAAGCATTCGATCAGTTGGCACGATTCGCTCCGCCCATATTTGTTCTCTTCTTCGTGCTGGTAGGTGCTCACCTCCAGCCTAAGGCCATGGCCGGATGGATGATCGTGGTTGCCGTGGCGCATGTTGTCGGGAGAACAGCCGGAAAATTTCTGGGAGCCCACTTCGGTTCAAAATGGGGAGGTTTGCCGGCAAAAGTTCGAAAATATCT